>NZ_QODJ01000013.1:0-111366 GCF_009935965.1 Pseudomonas sp. L13 | reverse complement strand
ACTTTTGCGCTTTTCAAAAGTGAGCCGCTGTAAAAGCGGAACCCTAAGTGGCCGTTACCGCAGGAATGGATATGTACTCGGTATAGCTGTGTCGGCTGTCAGGCCGTCTTCGCAGGCAAGCTAGCTCCCACATTGACCGAGTTGAGCGCCAAACTCGGCGGCATATTCATATATCGTTTCGGTCTAGCTGGCGCCCTAAATAGAAGAAGTTGCTGTGCTAGCATGCCTCGCTCGAACACGGCCCGCTGGCCGTCCATAAGATCGTTTTTCCGTGAGTAACCATGGTCGACAAACTGACGCATCTGAAACAGCTGGAGGCGGAAAGCATCCACATCATCCGCGAGGTCGCCGCCGAGTTCGATAACCCGGTGATGCTCTACTCGATCGGTAAAGACTCCGCCGTGATGCTGCACCTGGCACGCAAGGCCTTTTTCCCAGGCAAGCTGCCGTTCCCAGTGATGCACGTCGACACTCGCTGGAAATTCCAGGAGATGTACGCGTTCCGCGACAAGATGGTCGAGGAACTGGGCCTGGACCTCATCACCCACATCAACCCCGATGGCGTGGCGCAGAACATCAACCCGTTCACCCACGGCAGCGCCAAGCACACCGATATCATGAAGACCGAGGGCCTCAAGCAGGCGCTGGACAAGCATGGTTTCGACGCCGCATTCGGCGGTGCCCGTCGCGATGAAGAGAAATCCCGTGCCAAAGAGCGCGTGTACTCGTTCCGCGACAGCAAGCACCGCTGGGACCCGAAGAACCAGCGCCCCGAGCTGTGGAATGTCTACAACGGTAATGTCAACAAGGGCGAGTCGATCCGCGTGTTCCCGTTGTCCAACTGGACCGAACTGGACATCTGGCAGTACATCTACCTGGAAGGCATCCCGATTGTGCCGCTGTATTTCGCCGCCGAGCGCGAGGTGATCGAGAAGAACGGCACGTTGATCATGATCGACGACGACCGCATCCTCGAGCACCTGTCCGACGAAGACAAAGCCCGCATCGTCAAAAAGAAAGTACGTTTCCGCACCCTTGGCTGCTACCCGTTGACGGGTGCGGTGGAGTCCGAAGCCGAGACGCTGACGGACATCATTCAGGAAATGCTCCTGACGCGAACTTCCGAGCGCCAGGGCCGTGTCATCGACCACGATGGTGCAGGCTCGATGGAAGATAAAAAACGTCAAGGGTATTTCTAAGGGGCTGTCATGTCGCACGTATCTGATTTGATCAGCGAGGACATCCTCGCCTACCTGGGCCAGCACGAGCGCAAAGAGATGTTGCGCTTCCTGACCTGCGGCAACGTCGATGACGGCAAGAGCACCCTGATCGGGCGCCTGCTGCACGACTCCAAGATGATCTATGAAGATCATCTGGAAGCCATTACCCGCGACTCGAAAAAGTCCGGCACCACCGGTGACGATATCGACCTGGCGTTGCTGGTCGATGGCCTGCAGGCCGAGCGTGAGCAGGGCATCACTATCGATGTTGCCTACCGCTATTTTTCCACCGCCAAGCGCAAATTCATCATCGCCGACACCCCCGGCCATGAGCAGTACACCCGCAACATGGCCACCGGTGCGTCCACCTGTGACCTGGCGATCATCCTGATCGACGCCCGCTACGGCGTGCAGACCCAGACCCGTCGCCACAGCTACATCGCCTCGTTGCTGGGCATCAAGCACATCGTGGTGGCCATCAACAAGATGGACATCAACGGCTTTGACCAAAGCGTATTCGAGTCGATCAAGGCCGATTACCTGAAGTTCGCCGAAGGTATCGCATTCAAGCCGAGCACCCTGGCCTTTGTGCCGATGTCGGCGCTCAAGGGCGACAACGTGGTGAACAAGAGCGAGCGTTCGCCCTGGTACACCGGCCAGTCGCTGATGGAGATCTTGGAGACTGTCGAGATCGCCAATGATCGCAACTACACCGACCTGCGTTTCCCGGTGCAGTACGTCAACCGCCCGAACCTGAACTTCCGTGGGTTTGCCGGCACCCTGGCGAGCGGCATCGTGCACAAGGGCGACGAAGTGGTGGTGTTGCCGTCGGGCAAGAGCAGCCGCGTCAAATCCATCGTCACCTTTGAAGGTGAGCTGGAACACGCAGGCCCAGGCCAGGCTGTGACCTTGACCATGGAAGACGAGATCGACATCTCCCGTGGCGACCTGTTGGTGCATGCCGACAACGTGCCGCAAGTGACCGACGCCTTCGACGCCATGCTGGTGTGGATGGCTGAAGAACCGATGCTGCCAGGTAAGAAATACGACATCAAGCGCGCCACCAGCTACGTGCCGGGTTCCATCACCAGCATCGTGCACCGCGTGGACGTAAACACCCTGGCCGAAGGCCCGGCGAGTTCGCTGCAGCTCAACGAAATTGGCCGGGTCAAGGTCAGCCTGGACGCCGCCATCGCCCTGGACGGTTACGACAGCAACCGCACCACCGGTGCGTTCATCGTGATCGACCGCTTGACCAACGGCACGGTGGCCGCGGGTATGATCATCGCGCCACCGGTGGGGCATGGCGGCGCTGCGCAGCACGGCAGCCTGGCGCATGTCGCCACCGAAGAGCGCGCCCTGCGTTTCGGCCAGCAGCCGGCCACGGTGTTGTTCAGCGGTTTGTCGGGCGCTGGCAAGAGCACGCTGGCCTATGCGGTTGAGCGCAAGCTGTTCGACATGGGCCGTGCGGTGTTCGTACTGGATGGCCAGAACCTGCGCCACGACCTGAACAAAGGGTTGCCGCAGGACCGTGCCGGGCGTACCGAGAACTGGCGTCGTGCCGCTCATGTGGCGCGCCAGTTCAACGAAGCCGGCCTGCTGACCCTGGCGGCCTTCGTTGCCCCGGATGCCGAAGGCCGTGAACAGGCCAAGGCGCTGATTGGTGCCGATCGCCTGCTGACCGTCTACGTACAGGCATCGCCGTTGGTGTGCGCCGAGCGTGACCCGCAAGGGTTGTATGCGGCCGGTGGGGATAATATCCCTGGCGAATCCTTCCCGTATGACGTGCCGTTGAATGCTGATCTGGTGATCGACACCCAGGCATTGTCGTTGGAAGACAGCGTCAAGCAAGTGCTGGAGCTGTTGCGTCAGCGCGGCGCGATCTAAACCCCGCGGCCATCAAAAAGCCCGCCATCGATCACTCGGTGGCGGGCTTTTACATGCTTGAGGCCTGGCTATTGCCATCTGTAGGAGCGAGCTTGCTCGCGAAAAACGTCAACGATTACGCGTGCTTCCTGGACAAACGCGGTGCCTATGAGTTTTTCGCGAGCAAGCTCGCTCCTACAAAGTGATATTAAGGCAAGCCTGCTCCCCCATTTTGATCAGCGGCTGGCTGGAAAGTCTTTGTGCAGTTGCTCCAGCAATGCATCCTTGTCTTCCCACAGCCGGTTGATCCAGCCCTGGAACGCCAACCGATACTCCCCATCCTGCTCATAATTCTTGCCGATGAAATCAGCCGGGATCTGCACCTCTTCAAAGTGCACCACCACGTCCTTCATATTGCCGCACAGCAAATCCCAATAACCTGGGCGCCCGCCGGGGTAGTGGATGGTCACATTCACCAGTGATTTGAGCTGCTCGCCCATGGCGTCCAGCACAAACGCAATACCGCCCGCCTTGGGTTTAAGCAGGTAGCGAAACGGTGACTGCTGCTGCGCATGCTTGCCCGGGGTAAAGCGTGTGCCTTCGGCAAAGTTGAAAATCCCCACGGGGTTGTCGCGAAACTTCGCACAGGTCTTGCGCGTGGTTTCCAGGTCTTTGCCTTTCTTCTCCGGGTGCTTCTCCAAATAAGCCTTGCTGTAGCGCTTCATGAAGGGAAAGCCCAGCGCCCACCACGCCAGGCCAATCACCGGTACCCAGATCAGCTCTTGCTTGAGGAAGAACTTCAGCGGACGAATGCGCCGATTGAGCACGTACTGCAGCACCATGATGTCGACCCAGCTCTGATGGTTGCTGGTCACCAGGTACGAGTGCTGGTAGTCCAGGCCCTCAAGGCCGGTCAGCTGCCAGCGTGTGCGCCGCACCAGGTTCATCCAGCCCTTGTTGTTGGTGACCCAGGCTTCGTGGGTGTGGTTCATCAGCCATTCGCTCAGGCGCTTGGCAAACGGCAGCGCCTTGAACAGCGCGACGATAAACAGGAACGAACACAGCAGGATCGTGTTCAGCGCCAGCAACAGCGAAGCGATCACCCCGCGCACGGCGGCAGGTAGAAAATCCAGCATTTAGATATCCATGGGTCGGTTGGCGGCTTGGATCGCCGTGAGGGCGATGGTGTACACGATGTCGTCCACCTGGGCGCCACGTGGCAGGTCATTGACCGGTTTGCGCAGGCCTTGGAGCATTGGCCCCAGGCTCACGCAATCGGCGCTGCGTTGTACGGCTTTGTGAGTGGTGTTGCCAGTGTTCAGGTCCGGGAACACAAAGACAGTGGCCTTGCCCGCCACCTGGCTGTTGGGCGCCAGTTGCCGGGCGACGTTTTCGTTGGCGGCGGCGTCGTATTGCAACGGGCCGTCGATCAGCAGCGAGCTTTGTTGTTCGTGGGCGAGCAGGGTGGCTTCGCGGACTTTTTCCACCTCCTCGCCACTGGCCGAGTCGCCGCTGGAATAGCTGATCATCGCCACTCGTGGCGTGATGCCGAACGCGGCCGCCGAGTCGGCGCTTTGCAGGGCGATTTCCGCCAGTTCCGCAGCGCTGGGGTGCGGGTTCATCACACAGTCGCCGTACACCAGCACCTGCTCGGGGAACAGCATGAAGAACACCGACGACACCAAGGTGCAGCCCGGCGCGGTCTTGATCAGTTGCAGCGCTGGGCGAATGGTATTGGCGGTTGAGTGAATCACGCCGGAGACCAGGCCATCCACTTCGTCGAGGGCGAGCATCATGGTGGCGATCACCACGGTGTCTTCCAGTTGTTGCTCGGCCATGGGCGCGTTGAGGCTCTTGCTCTTGCGCAAGGCGACCATTGGCTCCACGTAGCGTTGGCGAATCAGGTCGGGGTCGAGAATCTCCAGGCCTTCGGGCAGGTCGATGCCCTGGGCGCGGGCAACCGCCTCCACATCCGCAGGCTTGGCCAACAGCACGCAACGGGCAATGCCTCGGGCCTGGCAGATCGCGGCGGCCTGTACGGTCAGCGGCTCGCTGCCTTCGGGCAGTACGATACGTTTGTTGGCGGCCTGGGCACGTTGGATCAACTGGTAACGGAACACCGCCGGCGACAGGCGCATCTCCCGTGGCGTGCCGCAACGCTGGTGCAGCCAGCGCGCATCGAGGTGGCTGGCGACGAAATCGGTGATGATTTCCGCGCGCTCGCGGTCATCGATGGGGATTTCCTTGTTGAGGCTATTGAGCTGGTTGGCGGTGTCATAGGAGCCGGTGCTCACCGACAACACCGGCAACCCGGCCTGGAAGGCGCCTCGGCACAGATCCATGATGCGCGGGTCGGGCAGGGTGTCGCTGGTCAGCAGCAGCCCGGCCAGCGGCACGCCATTGATGGCGGCCAGGCTGACGGCGAGGATGATGTCGTCGCGATCGCCTGGGGTCACCACCAACACACCGGGCTTGAGCAGCTCGACGGTGTTACGCATGGTGCGCGCGCATATGATGATCTTGGTCATGCGCCGGCTTTCGTAGTCACCGGCGTTAAGGATCTGCGCGCCCATCAAGTCCGCCACATCGCGGGTGCGCGGCGCATTGAGTTCGGGTTGGTAGGGGATGCAGCCGAGCAGCCGGAAATCGCCGCTGCGCAACAGCGGCGAATGCTCTTTGAGGCGCGCCGAGAAGGCCTCCATGCTTTCGTCGGTGCGTACCTTGTTGAGGATCACGCCCAGCACTTTCGGGTCTTTGGGGCCGCCAAACAGTTGGGCCTGCAACTCCACGCGGCCGGAAAGCTCGGTAAGCACTTCGTTTTCCGGGGCCGAGACCAGGATCACTTCCGCGTCCAGGCTCTTGGCCAGGTGCAGGTTGACCCGTGCCGCGTAGCTGGCGCTGCGGGTCGGCACCATGCCTTCGACGATCAGCACATCTTTGCCCACGGCCGCCTGCTGGTACAGGGTGATGATTTCTTCGAGCAGCTCATCGAGCTGGCCGTCACCCAGCATGCGCTCTACGTGAGCCAGTCCCAGGGGCTGCGGCGGTTTCAGGCCGTGG
The DNA here is from genome assembly GCF_009935965.1 of Pseudomonas sp. L13. Lineage (NCBI taxonomy): Bacteria > Pseudomonadati > Pseudomonadota > Gammaproteobacteria > Pseudomonadales > Pseudomonadaceae > Pseudomonas > Pseudomonas sp. L13. Next base: position 105,220 of record NZ_QODJ01000013.1, on the reverse strand, counting down.
GTGCGTGCCACCAGCTCGGTGGAGCGTTCCGGCCCGGTATCGCCAGGGTGTGGCTGGGCGATGGGTTTGAAAAAACCGACTTTCAGGCCGGCTCGTTCCAGGGTGCGCACCAGCCCAAGGCTGATGGAGGTCAGACCCACACCAAAATCGGTGGGTGCGATAAAAAAAGTCTGCATGCGAATTCTCTGGAGGTGCATGGCTTGGGTGGCGCTCTATGGGTGAGCGCCTACCGCGAATCAGGCGCCAAGGTTATCGTTATTCGTGCCCTTGCGCACACCAGCCGCACGCAAAGGCCTGGCCTATTTTTTCAAGGCGTTGCGTGGGGTCGAGCACCCAGGCGCGCGACTGCCAGGGCGGCTGGTGGCGCAGGTGCTGGGTGTGGCCGCAGGACAGCTCAGCCACCCAGTGCCCATCGTCGTCCTGATGAAAACCTGTGATCGTGACCGTTGATCGGTCCCGTCCGTCCGGGTTCTGTTCGCTTTCGGGCAAATCCTTGTTTAGACTTGTCCGTTCTTCATTCTTATGCAAAAGGTCTCGCCCCATGACGATCGCCGCTAACAAGGCTGTCTCCATCGACTATACCCTGACCAACGACGCTGGTGAGGTCATCGACAGCTCCGCCGGCGGCGCGCCGCTGGTTTACCTGCAAGGCGCAGGCAACATCATCCCGGGCCTGGAAAAGGCTCTGGAAGGCAAGAGCGTCGGTGACGAACTGACCGTCGCCGTAGAACCTGAAGATGCCTACGGCGAATACTCCGCCGAACTGGTCAGCACCTTGAGCCGCAGCATGTTCGAAGGTGTTGATGAGCTGGAAGTGGGCATGCAGTTCCACGCTTCGGCGCCGGACGGCCAAATGCAGATCGTCACCATCCGCGACCTGGACGGCGATGACGTTACCGTTGACGGCAACCACCCTCTGGCTGGCCAGCGCCTGAACTTCCAAGTGAAGATCGTGGCCATCCGCGACGCTTCCCAGGAAGAAGTGGCTCACGGCCACGTCCACGGTGAAGGCGGTCATCAGCATTGATTGATGTTTTGATCAAGCGCTAGCAAAAACGCCCCGACTGGTTCGGGGCGTTTTTTTTGCCCTGAGCTCACTGTAGGAGCGAGCTTGCTCGCGAAAAAACCGAGAGCCCCGCTGGGCGCCAGGCTTCCCGCGTCATCGTTAACGACCTTCGCGAGCAAGCTCGCTCCTACAGTTGTTGGGCGTGTTTTCGGGCACAAACAAAAATGCCCCGGACCTTTCGGTACGGGGCATTTTTTAACTGTTACACAGCCTGGGCTGCGTTGCAGTTGTTACCACTTAGGCTGCAGCAGGAACGCTCAGAGCCTTGATGTGGCCATTCAGGCGGCTCTTATGGCGAGCGGCCTTGTTCTTGTGGATGATGCCTTTATCGGCCATACGGTCGATAACAGGCACAGCCAGAACGTAAGCTGCTTGAGCTTTTTCAGCGTCTTTGGTGTCGATGGCTTTGACTACATTCTTGATGTAGGTGCGAACCATGGAACGCAGGCTGGCGTTGTGGCTGCGACGCTTCTCAGCCTGTTTTGCACGTTTTTTGGCGGAAGGTGTGTTGGCCACCGTCGAGCTCCTCGAAAGACTTTTTAGGAAATAGCAAACAAAATAGGCCGCGAATCATGCCGATGACTTGACGGGTTGTCAAGGGCGGCTGATGCGAACTGCTGAGTGGTCGATCTGAAGAGGCGGGTGATTTATTTCCGGCGCTTGACCTGTAAACTCGCGAGCTTTGGCTCTGTGCTGTTGCAGGCGCGCAGTATCGCATAAGTGGGCGCGTAGTTCGCCTGCTCTTTATCTATAGGCGCAAACTCTTTCAATGAATCTGCTCAAATCGTTGGCTGCCGTCAGCTCTATCACGATGATTTCCCGGGTGTTGGGGTTTGTGCGTGACACCCTGCTGGCACGCATCTTTGGCGCCAGCATGGCCACGGATGCGTTCTTTATCGCCTTTAAACTGCCCAACCTGTTGCGGCGGATCTTCGCCGAAGGCGCATTTTCCCAAGCATTCGTGCCGATCCTGGCCGAATACAAGACCCAGCAGGGCGAGGAGGCGACTCGCACTTTTATTGCCTACGTCTCGGGCCTGCTGACCCTGGTGCTGATGCTGGTGACCCTCATCGGCATGCTCGCCGCGCCCTGGGTGATATGGGCCACCGCCCCCGGCTTTGCCAATACCCCGGAAAAATTCGCGCTGACCACCGATCTGCTGCGGGTGACCTTTCCTTATATATTGCTGATCTCCCTGTCGTCCCTGGCGGGCGCGATCCTCAATACCTGGAACCGTTTCTCGGTGCCGGCCTTCGTGCCGACCTTGCTGAACGTCAGCATGATTATTTTTGCGCTGTTCCTCACGCCGTACTTCGACCCGCCCGTCATGGCGCTTGGCTGGGCGGTGCTTGCCGGTGGCTTGGCGCAGTTGCTGTACCAACTGCCCCACCTGAAAAAAATCGGCATGCTCGTACTGCCGCGCCTGAACCTCAAAGACACTGGCGTGTGGCGCGTCATGCGCAACATGTTGCCGGCGATCCTCGGGGTGTCGGTCAGTCAGATTTCCCTGATCATCAACACCGCGTTCGCCTCGTTGCTGGTGTCCGGCTCGGTGTCGTGGATGTACTACGCCGACCGCTTGATGGAATTGCCATCCGGTGTGCTGGGCGTGGCGTTGGGCACGATCCTGCTGCCGACCCTGGCGCGTACCTATGCCAGCAAAGATCGCCAGGAATACTCACGCATTCTCGATTGGGGCCTGCGCCTGTGCTTTTTGCTGGTGTTGCCGTGTGCGCTGGCACTGGGCATCCTCGCCGAACCGTTGACGGTCTCGCTGTTTCAATACGGACAGTTCGATGCCCATGACGCCTTGATGACCCAGCATGCGCTGGTCGCCTACTCCGTCGGCCTGCTCGGCATTATCGTGATCAAAGTGCTGGCGCCCGGCTTCTACGCCCAGCAGAACATCCGCACGCCGGTGAAAATCGCGATTTTTACCCTGGTCGTCACGCAACTGCTCAACCTGGTGTTTATCGGCCCGTTGGCCCACGCCGGCCTGGCCTTGGCGATCAGCGCGGGTGCATGCATAAACGCGGGCTTGTTGTTTTACCAACTGCGCAAACAACAGATGTACCAGCCCCAGCCAGGCTGGGGCGTGTTTGCGCTCAAGTTGCTAGTGGCCGTAGCCGCGATGTCGATTGTGCTGTTTGGCCTGATGCACATCATGCCGGCCTGGGGCCAAGGCACTATGCTGGAGCGCTTCATGCGCCTGGGTGTATTGGTAGTGGCGGGCGTGGTGGTGTACTTCGGGATGTTGCTGTTGCAGGGTTTTCGCCTGCGCGATTTCAATCGCAAGTCGCTGGGGTAGCGAGTTTGCCGCGATAAAACGGTTGTTTTATCGATTCGACCCATTTGGCCTGCGCTGTTGCCTGTCGTCCGGGGCTGGGTGTGGTTATAATCGACCACTTTATGAGCAAGAAGCGCGTTATGCAGCTGGTTCGAGGTCTCCACAACCTGCGCCCCGAGCATCGGGGCTGCGTCGCCACTATTGGCAACTTTGACGGTGTTCACCGCGGCCACCAGGCTATCCTGGCTCGGCTGCGCGAGCGTGCGGTCGAGTTGGGCGTGCCCAGCTGCGTGGTGATTTTTGAGCCACAACCGCGGGAATTCTTTACCCCGGAAACGGCGCCGGCACGCTTGGCGCGCTTGCGGGACAAGTTGCAGCTGTTGGCGGAGGAGGGCGTGGACCGTGTCCTCTGTCTGGCTTTCAACCAGCGTTTGCGCAGCCTCAGCGCCGCCGAGTTCGTCGACCGCATCTTGGTGGACGGCTTGGGTGTGCAGCACCTGGAGGTCGGCGACGACTTCCATTTCGGTTGTGACCGTGTCGGGGATTTCGATTTCCTGCAACATGCCGGTGTCAATCAGGGCTTCACTGTCGAAGCCGCGCAAACCGTCGAACTGGACGGCCTGCGCGTGAGCAGCACCCAGGTGCGTAACGCCCTGGCCGCCGCCGACTTCGACCTGGCCGAGCGTTTGCTCGGTCGCCCGTTCCGCATTGCCGGACGGGTATTGCACGGCCAGAAGCTGGCGCGCCAATTGGGCACGCCAACCGCCAACGTGCAACTCAAGCGCCGTCGTGTGCCGCTGACCGGGGTTTACCTGGTAAGCGTCGACATCGACGGCCAATCGTGGCCAGGAGTCGCCAATATAGGCGTCAGGCCCACGGTTGCAGGTGATGGCAAGGCCCACCTGGAAGTTCACCTTTTGGATTTTGCCGGTGATTTATACGACCGGCGTTTGACGGTGGTTTTCCACCAGAAGCTGCGTGAAGAGCAGCGTTTCGCCTCCCTGGAGGCGTTGAAAACGGCGATCAATGCGGATGTCGCCGCCGCCCGTGCACTAGCCGCACCTAGCGCCCATCGCTAACCGAAGAGCCTTAAATGACCGACTATAAAGCCACGCTAAACCTTCCGGACACCGCCTTCCCAATGAAGGCCGGCCTGCCACAGCGCGAACCGCAGATCCTGCAGCGCTGGGACAGTATTGGCCTGTACGGAAAGTTGCGCGAAATTGGCAAGGATCGTCCGAAATTCGTCCTGCACGACGGCCCTCCTTATGCCAACGGCACGATTCACATCGGTCATGCGCTGAACAAGATTCTCAAGGACATGATCCTGCGCTCCAAGACCCTGTCGGGCTTCGACGCGCCATATGTCCCGGGTTGGGACTGCCACGGCTTGCCGATCGAACACAAAGTCGAAGTGACCTACGGCAAGAACCTGGGCGCGGATAAAACCCGCGAACTGTGCCGTGCCTACGCCGCCGAGCAGATCGAAGGGCAGAAGTCCGAATTCATCCGCCTGGGTGTGCTGGGCGAGTGGGACAACCCCTACAAGACCATGAATTTCAAGAACGAGGCCGGTGAAATCCGCGCCTTGGCCGAAATCGTCAAGGGCGGTTTCGTGTTCAAGGGCCTCAAGCCCGTGAACTGGTGCTTCGACTGCGGTTCGGCCCTGGCCGAAGCGGAAGTGGAGTACGAAGACAAGAAGTCCTCGACCATCGACGTGGCCTTCCCGATCGCCGACGACGCCAAGCTGGCCCAGGCGTTCGGCCTGGCAAGCCTGGCCAAGCCTGCCGCCATCGTGATCTGGACCACCACTCCCTGGACCATCCCGGCCAACCAGGCGCTGAACGTGCACCCGGAATTCACCTACGCCCTGGTGGACGTCGGTGATCGCCTGCTGGTGCTGGCCGAAGAAATGGTCGAGTCGTGCCTGGGGCGTTACGAGCTGCAAGGTTCGGTGATCGCCACCACCACCGGTTCTGCGTTGGAGCTGATCAACTTCCGTCACCCGTTTTATGACCGTCTGTCGCCGGTGTACCTGGCTGACTACGTCGAGCTGGGTTCGGGTACTGGCATTGTTCACTGCTCGCCTGCCTATGGTGTGGACGACTTCGTGATCTGCAAGAAGTACGGCATGGTCAACGATGACATCATCAACCCGGTGCAGAGCAACGGCGTATACGTGCCTTCGCTCGAGTTCTTCGGTGGCCAGTTCATCTTCAAGGCCGATCAACCGATCATCGAAAAGCTGCGTGAAGTCGGTGCGTTGATGCAAACCGCTGCCATTCAGCACAGCTACATGCATTGTTGGCGTCATAAGACCCCGCTGATCTACCGCGCTACGGCGCAGTGGTTTATCGGCATGGACAAAGAGCCGACCAGCGGCGACACCCTGCGTGTACGTTCGCTCAAGGCCATCGAAGACACCACGTTCGTCCCGGCCTGGGGCCAGGCGCGCCTGCACTCGATGATTGCCAACCGTCCGGACTGGTGCATCTCCCGCCAACGTAACTGGGGCGTGCCGATCCCGTTCTTCCTGAACAAGGAAAGCGGTGAACTGCACCCGCGCACCGTCGAGTTGATGGAAGTCGTGGCCCAGCGCGTTGAGCAAGAAGGCATCGAAGCCTGGTTCAAGCTGGACGCCGCCGAGCTGCTGGGCGACGAAGCGCCGCTGTACGACAAGATCAGCGACACCCTGGATGTGTGGTTCGATTCGGGCACCACTCACTGGCACGTGCTGCGTGGCTCGCACCCGATGGGTCACGAGACCGGCCCGCGCGCCGACCTGTACCTGGAAGGTTCGGACCAACACCGTGGCTGGTTCCACTCGTCATTGCTGACCGGTTGCGCCATCGACAATCACGCGCCGTACCGCGAGCTGCTGACCCACGGTTTCACCGTCGACGAGACGGGCCGCAAGATGTCCAAGTCGCTGAAGAACGTGATCGAACCGAAAAAGATCAACGATACCTTGGGCGCCGACATCATGCGTCTTTGGGTGGCTTCCACCGATTACTCGGGTGAAATCGCCGTGTCGGACCAGATTCTGGCCCGCAGCGCCGACGCCTACCGCCGTATCCGCAATACCGCGCGCTTCCTGCTGTCGAACCTGACCGGTTTCAACCCGGCCACCGACCTGTTGCCGGCCGAAGACATGCTCGCCCTGGACCGTTGGGCCGTGGACCGTACCCTGTTGCTGCAGCGTGAGTTGCAAGAGCACTACGGCGAATACCGCTTCTGGAACGTCTACTCCAAGATCCACAACTTCTGCGTGCAGGAGCTGGGCGGTTTCTACCTCGACATCATCAAGGACCGCCAGTACACCACCGGCGCCAACAGCAAGGCGCGCCGTTCGGCGCAGACCGCGCTGTACCACATCAGCGAAGCGCTGGTGCGCTGGATCGCACCGATCCTGGCGTTCACCGCCGACGAGTTGTGGGAATACCTGCCAGGCGAGCGTAATGAGTCCGTCATGCTCAACACCTGGTACGAAGGCTTGACCGAATTGCCGGCCGACTTCGAACTGGGCCGCGAGTACTGGGCAGGCGTCATGGCCGTCAAGGTTGCAGTGAACAAGGAACTGGAAGTCCAACGTGCGGCCAAGGCCGTGGGTGGCAACTTGCAAGCCGAAGTCACTCTGTTTGCCGAAGATGGCCTGACCGCCGACCTGGCCAAGCTGAGCAACGAACTGCGCTTCGTACTGATCACCTCCACCGCGAGCCTGGCACCTTTCGCCCAGGCCCCGGCAGATGCCGTGGTCACCGAGGTGCCGGGCCTGAAGCTCAAGGTGGTGAAGTCGGCCTTCCCTAAATGCGCCCGTTGCTGGCACTGCCGTGAAGATGTGGGTGTGAACCCTGAGCACCCGGAAATCTGTGGTCGTTGTGTCGACAACATCAGCGGTGAAGGCGAGGTTCGCCACTATGCCTAATGCAGCCAGTCGTTTCGGACGTCTGGGCTGGCTCGTACTGAGCCTGCTGGTACTGGTCATCGACCAGGTCAGCAAGGCTCACTTCGAGGGCTCCCTGGAAATGTTCCAGCAAATCGTGGTGATCCCGGATTACTTCAGCTGGACCCTGGCCTACAACACCGGCGCCGCCTTCAGCTTCCTGGCTGACGGCGGTGGCTGGCAGCGCTGGCTGTTCGCGGTGATCGCCGTGGTGGTCAGTGCTGTGCTGGTGGTGTGGCTAAAGCGCCTGGGCCGCGACGACACCTGGCTGGCCATCGCGCTGGCGCTGGTGTTGGGCGGCGCGCTGGGCAACCTGTATGACCGCATTGCCCTTGGCCATGTGATCGACTTCATCCTGGTGCATTGGCAGAACCGCCACTACTTCCCGGCGTTCAACTTTGCCGACAGCGCCATCACCGTTGGTGCAATCATGCTGGCGCTGGATATGTTCAAGAGCAAGAAAACCGGAGAGACCGTCAATGACTGATCAGGTATTGGCTGAGCAACGCATCGGCCAGAACACGGAAGTCACTTTGCATTTCGCATTGCGCCTGGAGAATGGCGACACGGTAGACAGCACTTTCGATAAGGCCCCGGCGACCTTCAAAGTTGGCGACGGTAACCTGCTGCCTGGTTTTGAAGCAGCGTTGTTCGGGTTCAAGGCGGGCGACAAGCGCAACCTGCAGATCCTGCCGGAAAACGCCTTCGGCCAGCCCAACCCGCAAAACGTGCAGATCATCCCGCGTTCGCAGTTCGAAGGCATGGACCTGTCGGAAGGCTTGCTGGTGATCTTCAATGATGCGGCGAATACCGAATTGCCCGGTGTGGTCAAAGCCTTCGATGATGCGCAAGTAACCATCGATTTCAACCATCCGTTGGCCGGTAAAACCTTGACGTTTGATGTTGAAATCATCGACGTTAAAGCGCTCTAACTGACGAAACCGGTTCCTGTGGGGCTGGCTTGTGTGGGAGCTGGCTTGCCTGCGATAGCATCACCTCGGTGTACCTGATACATCGAGTCGTTTGCATCGCGGGCAAGCCCGCTCCCACAGACGCTTATTCTATAGAGCTGAGTTGATCCAATTTCTTGGCCTGCAAGGCACGAGGCACAGCATGCAAATCAAACTCGCCAACCCCCGTGGCTTCTGCGCTGGCGTGGACCGGGCGATCGAAATCGTCAACCGCGCTTTGGAAGTCTTCGGGCCGCCGATTTATGTGCGCCACGAAGTCGTGCATAACAAGTTCGTGGTCGAAGACCTGCGCGCACGCGGTGCGATCTTTGTCGAAGAACTCGACCAGGTACCCGACGACGTTATCGTCATCTTCAGTGCCCATGGCGTGTCCCAGGCGGTGCGTACCGAAGCGGCCGGCCGCGGCCTTAAAGTGTTCGATGCCACCTGCCCGCTGGTAACCAAGGTGCACATCGAGGTAGCGCGTTATAGCCGCGACGGCCGCGAATGCATCCTGATCGGCCATGCCGGTCACCCGGAAGTCGAAGGCACCATGGGCCAGTACGATGCCAGTAACGGCGGCGCCATCTACCTGGTGGAAGACGAAAAAGACGTCGCCAACCTGCAGGTGCACAACCCTGATCGCCTGGCTTTCGTCACTCAGACCACCTTGTCCATGGACGATACCAGCCGCGTCATCGACGCCCTGCGCACGCGATTCCCGGCCATTGGCGGGCCCCGCAAGGATGACATCTGCTACGCCACGCAAAACCGCCAGGATGCGGTCAAGCAGCTGGCGAATGAGTGCGATGTGGTGCTGGTGGTCGGCAGCCCTAACAGTTCCAACTCCAACCGCTTGCGCGAGCTGGCCGAACGCATGGCCACACCGGCATACCTGATCGACGGCGCCGAAGACATGCAGCGCAGCTGGTTCGACGGTGTCGAGCGTATTGGCATCACGGCGGGCGCCTCCGCTCCGGAAGTGCTGGTGCGCGGCGTGATCCAACAGTTGCAGGCCTGGGGTGCCACCGGCGCCGATGAGCTTGCGGGTCGTGAAGAGAACATCACGTTCTCGATGCCCAAAGAGCTGCGGGTCCGCTCGCTGCTCTGACGGCCAGGGTGCTGGAATAACCTCGGCATAACGCCTGTTCGGTCTTGTCACTGCGCAGGCTGACGCGCCCGCTGGGGGCCAGCACGATCTGATACAGGCTCTGTGCCTGGTCCTTGTCACACACATGCACGGTGCCGGCACGAAATCCCCCGCCGGCGAACACCGGCTCCCCCACGCCGCTGAAGCGCACCTGGCTCGTCACCGGGCCATTACCGGCGACTGGCACGCGTCCATTGTCCTCGCGCTCCAACAATACCGGATTGTCGTCATCCAAGTGGCCGCGCCCACTTACATCCAGTATCACGCGCCATCCCAGGCTCCAGTCCTCGCCCTTTGCATGAACCACCACCGCCCGGTTGCGCGCGATGGCCTCGGTGCGTGCGTAGCGCAACCCGGAGGCGAGTGACTGGGCCACGCTTTGTCGTTGCTGCGATTCAAGCAAACCCTTGAAACCGGGTACGGCCAGTTGCGCTAGAAAACTGGTGACGATCAGCCCCAGCAACATTTCAATCAGGGTGAATCCTTGTTGTTTCATGTGCGTTCCCTCCTTGGGCACGAGTGAGTTGTCTAGGTATAGCGCTTGGTCCTTGGCGCTGGATGATGGCCTTTATATCCAAAGTGTTTCCCTTTATTCCGGGAGCAGCGCGGCTCTAAAACCGACGCTAGTCTTGGGTCGCACAGCAGGCTTTGCCTGCTTTTTTTACCGGCCTTCGACATGGATGACGACGCAAATGCCAGCCTGCCAGAACCGATTTTTCCTGCGCGCTGCGCACTCGCGCCAGTCCGGCATGACGCTGGTCGAAGTGCTGGTAGCGCTGTTGATTTTGGCGATCGGCCTGATGGGCGCTGCGGTACTGCAACTCAACGCGCTCAAGTACACCAACAGCGCCAGGATGACCAGCCAAGCGAGCTTTATTGCCTATGACATGCTCGACCGCATTCGCACCAATGCTGGCGCGGATTACACATGGGGCAGGGCGGAGTTGGCACCACCCAACACTGCCACCGCCAGCGTGCGTGACCTGGACCTGCACGATTTCCAAGCCAATATCATGGGGTTTGCCGGAGAGGATGCCAAAGGTTCAGTGGTGGTGAACGGGCACGAGGTCACCATCAGCATCAGTTGGGCGGATGCCCGGGCAGCAAACCGTCCAGGGGCGCGGGAAACCTTCACCCTGACCAGTCGCATCAGCAATGAACAAGGAGTGTCGCAATGAAGCGTGTTGTGCGAGGTTTCAGCCAGGTGGAAGTGCTGCTGGCGCTCGCCCTCGGGTTGGTCTTGATACTGGGGGCGAGCCAGATACTGATCAGTGCGCGGTTGACCCATGCCAGCCAGCAGGCCGCCATGGTGTTGCAGGATGACGCGCGGTTTGTGCTGAGCAAGATCACCCAGGATATTCGCCAGGCAGGCATGTTGGGCTGTTTGGCCGTGGCCGTTATCGACAATGCTCCGGCTGCCTTTGATCGGCCGATAAGCTGGGAAGCGGCGGGGAGTGCGAAGTCGCTGACGCTGGTGACCGCGAATGTCGGCGATGGCATCGGCAAGCCTGACTGGACCGTGTTGTCCGACTGCAAGGAGGCGGCCAGGGCTTATGCCGGCACACCACCCGCTGTCGAACCCGGCCAACTTCGCTTTGGCATACGCCAACTCACCTACACCTACGAGTCGGGCCAGTTGAAGATCAGTACCCCGGCAGCACCGGCCAGGGCGGTATTGATGGATAACGTACGGGCATTCGATGTCAGCTTCGGCATGGCGGCCACCTCGGCATCAATGGGTGTAGTGCGCTACGACAGCCATCCCGCCGATGAGTCGCTGATACGTAGCGTGCGCATCCTCATGACCCTTCAAGACCCCGCTGGGCGGGTGAAGGACCAGACTTACAGTGTCGTGGCGGCACTGCGGAATCGACTGGGGTAGGGGCGATGACCATACAGGGTGGTATTCGTGTACGGCAGGCCGGGATGGTGCTGCTGATCAGTCTGGTGTTTCTGTTGGTGATGTCGCAGGTGGGGCTGTCTTCGATACAGGCTGCGGTCTCCCAGCAAAAAGTCGCGAGCAGCCTGTGGCATGGCAATCAATCGTTTCAAGCTGCCGAAAGCGGGCTGAGGTGGGGAGAGTCGGCCGTGCAAAGGGCTGGCCAGGCGATGCCTGTCTGCCACTCCATCACCCGCTGTGCGCCGCCTGCTGAAGCTTTTTCCTTGACGGCGGCCGGGACGAACCCTGTCTCGGCGGTCACCTGGCTTGCCTTGAAGGACGGGTTTTATGGCATTCAATCCCTTGGGGAGGGTGAAGGGCTGGCTCATTTGCCGTCCCGTTCCCCGGCCATGCTTTTTCGAGTCACGTCGGTCGGGCTTGCGGGGCAATCGCGCACGGTGCTGGAGACGGTCTATGCGCGGGTAGAGGAGGGCGGCCGCGTCAGGTTTCGACGGGTCTTATGGCGGCAACTTCAATAAGGAGCAATCGGATGGGCAGGGAGAGCCAGGGTTTTACCCTGATGGAGTTACTGATCGTCGTGGCGATCATCGCGTTGCTGGCCGGGATTGCGTATCCCGGGTATCTCGGCCAGGTGAAAAAGGTGTACCGGGCGCAGATCGTCGCGTTGTTGAGCGAACAAGCCCAGCATCTGGAGCGTTCTTACACGAGGAATGGCACTTTTATTGATGCAGGCGACGTCAGCGCGGGCAATGATCACTATAGAATCAGTGTCGTCCTGAACCCCCAGGATTTTGACCTGCTCGCCACACCTGCTGCGGACTCGGTCATGGCGAACGACGCGTGCGCAGCCTTCAGCTTGACCAGCACCGGTATGCGCAGCAACCCGGGAGCGGGGCCTGAAATGTCGCCCAAGGTCTGCTGGGGGCAAGGATGAGCGTACTTGAAGCGTGGGCGCCGGGCGCGCCTTTCCCTGTTTATCGGCTGGATCAAATGATGGCTAAGCAACAGCAAATGGTGATTGTCGGTGGCGGAGTAATCGGGCTGTTGACGGCGTACAACCTCGCCAGTGAGGGCCAGGCGGTCACACTGCTGGAGCGCGGTGGGCTTGGGCAGGAGTCTTCCTGGGCGGGTGGCGGGATTGTTTCACCGTTGTACCCGTGGCGCTATAGCCAGGCGGTCACGGCCTTGGCCCATTGGTCCCAGGATTTTTACCCGCAATTGGCGCAACGGCTGTTTGCTGCCACCGGCGTTGATCCAGAGGTTCATACCACAGGGTTGTATTGGCTCGACCTGGATGATGAAGCGGACGCATTGGCCTGGGCTGCGCGTGAAGGGCGACCGTTGAGTAAAGTGGACGTGTCGGCGGCCCATGACGCGGTGCCGGTGCTGGGGGGCGGCTACGCCCAGGCGATCTACATGGCCGACGTGGCCAATGTTCGCAACCCGCGCCTGGTCAAATCACTGAAGGCGGCGCTGCTGGCGTTGCCGAACGTGACGATTCACGAGCAATGCGATGTGTCAGGTTTTGTGCTGGACGGCGAAAGGGTGGTGGGTGTGAATACCGCTACCGGCCAGGTTTTGGGTGATCAGGTTGTACTCGCGGCCGGCGCCTGGAGCGGGCAATTGCTGGGTACGCTGGGCTTGGGGCTACCCGTGGAGCCGGTCAAGGGCCAAATGATCCTGTACAAATGCGCGTCCGACTTTTTATCCAGCATGGTCCTGGCCAAGGGGCGCTATGCGATCCCGCGGCGTGATGGGCACATCCTGATCGGCAGCACGTTGGAGCATGAAGGATTCGACAAGACGCCAACCGACACCGCGCTGGAAAGCCTCAAGGCGTCTGCGGTGGAATTGATTCCCGCCTTGGCGGACGCCGAGGTAGTCGGGCATTGGGCCGGTTTGCGGCCTGGCTCACCCGAAGGTATACCGTTTATCGGTGAGGTCCCTGGTTTCAAGGGGTTGTGGCTCAACTGCGGGCATTACCGCAATGGCCTGGTACTCGCACCAGCCTCTTGCCAGTTGTTCACCGACTTGCTGCTGGCGCGGGCTCCGATCATCGATCCGGCGCCTTACGCCCCCGTAGGTCGCCTCAACGCTGGATAGACTTTGGCCCTTGTTCCAGGTGGGCCTGGGTGCAGTACCATTGCTGGCGTGAGCTTAGTGCGCGGTCCTGCGGCAGGTGCACGCCACAGTGGGCGCAACGCACCATCAGGGCCGCATCCGGCTCAGCAGGCCGTTGCTGACGGGCGGCAGGGTTTTTGAATTTGCGCCAGAACCATACCGCGGCAGCAATGACAGCAATCCAGAACAGTAGACGAAGCATGATGGGCAGTTTCTCGACAAGGAATGCGCCAGTTTAGCCAAGGTGGTCCCGGGCGCACAGGGCAATAAATACTCGCTCATAAAAAAGGGAGCTCCTTAAGAGCTCCCTTTTGCGTTGCGTCGAACAATCAGTCGAACACACCGAAGGTCATGTAGCTGAACCACGAGCGGTCCTGGTTATCGCCCAGAGCTTGCGGCTCTTCTTCTTCGATCACATCGCCGTTCTCGTCGTGCGGCTTGAGCTCGGAAGGAATGGCGTCCTTGGCGTCCTGGTACTGCTTGATCACGTCCTGGTTGGCGCGGGTTTCACCCGGCGGCAGCGGTGGGCGGGACTCGATCAGGCCCAGGGTGTACTTGCTCAGCCACGAACGGTTGTCCGCTTCGTCAACCTGAGGCACGAACTGGCCGTCTTTCAGGCTCGGGTGGTCAGGGTAGTTGAGCTTCAGGGTTTCCAGGCTGGTGGTCGCCAGGGTGTCCAGGTGCAGACGCTGGTAAGCCTCGGTCATCACGGCCAGGCCGTCACCGACGGACGGGGTTTCCTGGAAGTTTTCCACCACATAGCGGCCACGGTTGGCGGCGGCCACATAAGCCTGACGGGTCAGGTAGTAGTGGGCCACGTGGATCTCGTACGAAGCCAGCAGGTTGCGCAGGTAGATCATGCGCTGCTTGGCGTCCGGCGCGTAGCGGCTGTTGGGGTAGCGGCTGGTCAGCTGGGCGAACTCGTTATAGGAGTCGCGGGCAGCACCCGGGTCACGCTTGGTCATGTCCAGCGGCAGGAAGCGCGCCAGCAGGCCAACATCCTGGTCGAACGAGGTCAGGCCTTTCATGTAGTAGGCGTAGTCCACGTTCGGGTGCTGCGGGTGCAGGCGGATGAAACGCTCGGCAGCGGACTTGGCAGCTTCCGGCTCGGCGTTCTTGTAGTTGGCGTAGATCAGCTCAAGCTGGGCCTGGTCGGCATAGCGGCCGAACGGGTAACGCGACTCCAATGCCTTCAGCTTCGCTGTGGCGCTGGTGAAGCTATTATTGTCCAAGTCTGTCTGAGCTTGCTGGTACAGCTCGACTTCGCTCAGGTTTTCGTCGACGACGTCCTTTGTTGACGAGCAAGCAGCAGTCATGGCGAGGATGGCGATCAGCAGCAGGTGTTTCACTTGCATGGCGGCTTGCGTCCCTATGACGGCCGCTGTCTTGGGCGGGGCCGTCCTGTTATGATGAGCGCCCCGTTGAAAGCCTCGGGGCAAAAGACGCCGTATTTAACCACAAGCGCGCAGCCGAAACCAAAGGCTACGCCACGCCTAGTCTGAGCATGTCCGATAAAATTGAACTTCGCGCAGAGGTGCCGTCCGAATTGGGCGGCCAACGCCTCGATCAAGTCGCCGCACAATTATTCGCTGAGCACTCGCGCTCGCGCCTTTCCGCCTGGATCAAAGACGGCCGCCTGACTGTGGATGGAGCGGTTATCCGCCCGCGAGACATAGTCCATGGCGGTGCGATTCTTGAGCTGACTGCCGAGCAGGAAGCCCAGGGAGAATGGGTCGCCCAGGACATCGAGCTGGATATCGTCTATGAAGACGACGACATCCTGGTCATCAACAAACCCGCGGGCCTGGTGGTTCACCCGGCCGCCGGGCACGCTGATGGCACCTTGCTCAATGCCCTGTTGCACCACGTGCCGGACATCATCAATGTGCCGCGCTGCGGCATCGTGCACCGTCTGGACAAGGACACCACCGGCCTTATGGTGGTAGCCAAGACCATTCAGGCGCAGACGCAACTGGTTACGCAATTGCAGAGCCGTAGTGTCAGCCGTATCTATGAGTGCATTGTGATCGGCGTTGTTGTGGCCGGTGGCAAGATCAACGCACCCATTGGTCGTCACGGCCAGCAGCGCCAGCGTATGGCGGTGATGGAGGGCGGCAAGCAAGCCGTCAGCCACTACCGCGTGCTGGAGCGTTTCCGCTCCCACACCCATGTGCGGGTCAAGCTGGAAACCGGGCGTACCCACCAGATTCGCGTGCACATGGCGCACATCAACTTCCCGTTGGTCGGCGATCCGGCCTACGGTGGTCGCTTCCGTATTCCGCCAGCGGCCAGCCAGACCATGGTTGAGTCGCTCAAGACGTTCCCGCGCCAGGCACTGCATGCACGTTTCCTGGAGCTGGATCATCCGACGAGCGGTAAGCGCATGAGCTGGGAATCGCCACTGCCAGACGATCTGGTCTGGCTGTTGTCGCTGCTCAAGCAGGATCGCGAGGCGTTTGTCGGATGAGTGACTGGCTGATACCTGACTGGCCCGCGCCGGCTCGGGTAAAAGCCTGCGTCACCACCCGTGCGGGCGGCGTCAGCCTGGCGCCGTTCGACAGCCTCAACCTGGGCGATCATGTCGAGGACAGCCTTGAGGCCGTCCTTGAAAATCGCCGTCGCCTGAGTGACGCCTTCGATATCCAGCCTGCCTGGTTGCGCCAAGTCCACGGTACTCAGGTGGTTGAGGCCGATCCGGGCCGCACTGTCGAGGCTGACGGAAGTTGGACCAGTACCCCTGGTATCGCCTGCACGTCCATGACCGCCGATTGCCTGCCGGCGCTGTTCTGTAATCGGGCGGGCACTCGGGTTGCCGCAGCCCATGCTGGTTGGCGTGGTTTGGCGGCTGGCGTGCTGGAGGCTGCGTTCGAACGCCTGGATAGTGCTCCTGCAGATGTTCTGGTCTGGCTCGGCCCTGCCATTGGCCCACAAGCCTTTGAGGTCGGCCCGGAAGTGCGTGAAGTGTTCATGCAGCAAATGCCGGCCACCGCTCAAGCCTTTGTTCCCAGCCACAACCCCGGCAAGTTCATGGCCGACATCTACCAGCTGGCGCGCCTGCGCCTGGCAGCGCGCGGTGTCACCGCTGTGTATGGTGGCGGTTTGTGCACTGTGACCGACCCGCGTTTCTTTTCTTATCGCCGCAGCCCGCGCACGGGCCGATTCGCCTCCCTTATCTGGCTTGAACGCTAGACTGTCCTGACCTGTATCAACCGTCCGCCGCTTGAAACCCCCAGAATCCACCCCATCTATAAGGGTATCTGGCAGGTTTCTTCATTCAGGATGTGTTTGTTCATAGCTCCGGCCTGCTCAAAAGGAAGGTGACTAATGCGTATTGATCGTTTAACCAGCAAATTGCAGTTGGCCTTGTCTGACTCTCAATCCTTGGCGGTGGGCCTCGACCACCCGGCCATTGAGCCTGCGCACTTGATGCAGGCGCTCCTGGAACAGCAAGGTGGTTCTATCAAACCCTTGCTGATGCAGGTGGGCTTTGACGTCAACAGCCTGCGCAAGGAGTTGAGCAAAGAGCTCGACCAACTGCCGAAAATCCAGAACCCCACCGGCGACGTGAATATGTCCCAGGATCTGGCGCGCCTGCTCAACCAGGCCGACCGATTGGCCCAGCAGAAAGGTGACCAGTTCATCTCCAGTGAACTGGTGCTGCTCGCCGCCATGGACGACAACAGCAAGCTCGGCAAATTGTTGCTGGGCCAGGGTGTAAGCAAGAAAGCCCTGGAAAACGCCATCAACAACCTGCGTGGCGGCGAAGCGGTGAACGACCCCAACCACGAGGAGTCGCGTCAGGCCCTGGACAAATACACCGTCGACCTGACCAAGCGTGCCGAAGAAGGCAAGCTGGACCCGGTGATCGGCCGTGACGACGAGATTCGTCGCACCATCCAGGTGTTGCAACGTCGCACCAAGAACAACCCGGTGCTGATCGGTGAACCTGGCGTGGGTAAAACCGCGATTGCCGAGGGCCTGGCCCAGCGCATCATTAATGGTGAAGTGCCAGACGGCCTCAAAGGCAAGCGCCTGCTGTCTCTGGACATGGGCTCGCTGATTGCCGGCGCCAAGTTCCGGGGTGAGTTCGAAGAGCGCCTCAAATCCTTGCTTAACGAATTGTCGAAGCAGGAAGGGCAGATCATTCTGTTTATCGACGAATTGCACACCATGGTCGGCGCCGGTAAAGGCGAAGGCTCCATGGACGCGGGCAACATGCTCAAGCCAGCCTTGGCGCGGGGTGAGTTGCACTGCGTTGGTGCCACCACGCTCAACGAATACCGTCAGTACATCGAAAAGGACGCAGCGCTTGAGCGTCGCTTCCAGAAAGTGCTGGTGGAAGAACCGAGCGAAGAAGACACCATCGCGATCCTGCGTGGCCTGAAAGAGCGCTATGAGGTCCACCATAAGGTGGCGATCACCGACGGTGCGATTATTGCGGCGGCCAAATTGAGCCATCGCTATATCACTGATCGCCAGTTGCCGGACAAGGCCATCGACCTGATTGACGAAGCGGCCAGCCGCATCCGTATGGAGATCGACTCCAAGCCGGAAGTGCTGGATCGTCTGGATCGCCGTCTGATTCAACTGAAAGTCGAATCCCAGGCGCTGAAGAAAGAAGAAGACGAAGCGGCCAAGAAACGCCTGGAAAAACTCCAGGAAGAAATTGTCCGCCTGGAACGTGAATATTCGGACCTCGAAGAAATCTGGACCTCGGAAAAAGCCGAAGTACAGGGTTCGGCGCAGATCCAGCAAAAAATCGAGCAGTCCCGCCAGGAACTGGAAGCCGCGCGTCGCAAAGGCGACCTGAACCGCATGGCCGAGTTGCAGTACGGGGTGATCCCGGACCTGGAGCGCAGCCTGCAGATGGTTGACCAGCACGGCAAGCCTGAAAACCAGTTGCTGCGCAGCAAGGTGACCGAGGAAGAAATTGCCGAAGTGGTCTCCAAGTGGACCGGTATTCCCGTGTCGAAGATGCTCGAAGGCGAGCGCGACAAGCTGCTGAAGATGGAAAGCCTGTTGCACCAGCGCGTCATCGGCCAGGAAGAGGCGGTGGTAGCGGTGTCCAACGCGGTACGGCGTTCGCGGGCAGGTTTGTCCGACCCGAACCGCCCAAGCGGCTCGTTCATGTTCCTCGGCCCAACCGGTGTAGGTAAGACCGAGTTGTGCAAGGCCCTGGCCGAGTTCCTCTTTGATACTGAAGAGGCCATGGTGCGGATCGATATGTCCGAATTCATGGAGAAACACTCGGTGGCTCGCCTGATCGGTGCGCCACCAGGCTATGTGGGTTACGAAGAGGGCGGTTATCTGACCGAAGCCGTGCGGCGCAAACCTTACTCGGTGATCCTGCTGGATGAGGTCGAGAAGGCGCACCCGGATGTGTTCAACATCTTGCTGCAGGTGCTGGAGGATGGTCGCTTGACGGACAGCCACGGGCGTACGGTGGACTTCCGTAATACGGTGATCGTGATGACCTCCAACCTGGGCTCGGCGCAGATCCAGGAATTGGTGGGTGATCGTGAGGCCCAGCGTGCGGCGGTGATGGACGCGTTGACCACGCACTTCCGTCCGGAATTCATCAACCGGGTCGATGAAGTGGTGATCTTCGAGCCTCTGGCGCGGGATCAGATCGCGGGCATCACCGAGATCCAGTTGGGCCGCCTGCGTAGCCGCCTGGCTGAGCGCGAGCTGGACCTGGAGCTGAGCGGCGAAGCGCTGGACAAGCTGATCGCGGTCGGTTACGACCCAGTGTATGGCGCACGGCCACTTAAACGTGCGATCCAGCGCTGGATCGAAAACCCACTGGCGCAGCTGATCCTGTCGGGCAGCTTTATGCCTGGCACTCGCGTCACGGCGACGGTGAAAGATGACGAAATCGTCTTCCATTAAGCCCAGCGTTTGGCGTAAACAGAGAAGGCCCCGCATCGCGGGGCCTTTTTTTTCGATAGGGCGTTGAACTGTAAGGCAAAGGCTTGTAAAGTGCGCCCCGCAGCAACGTCAGCCCACGGGTTTCTTCTCCCCAAGAAGAAATCAGAAAGAAGCGCAAATCATTGTCTTAAAAGCAATTTAAAGGGTTGACAGGGGTTTTTAAGATTGTAGAATAGCGCGCCTCAGAGACGCTAACGTAGCGATACGGACAGGGTCGAAGAGGAAGCAACACAGTAGTAACTTTGAAATATGTAGTTCCGTGATAGCTCAGTCGGTAGAGCAAATGACTGTTAATCATTGGGTCCCAGGTTCGAGTCCTGGTCACGGAGCCAATTTCAAACCGGGGTATAGCGCAGTCCGGTAGCGCGCCTGCTTTGGGAGCAGGATGTCGGGAGTTCGAATCCCCCTACCCCGACCATATTTGGGTCGTTAGCTCAGTTGGTAGAGCAGTTGGCTTTTAACCAATTGGTCGTAGGTTCGAATCCCACACGACCCACCATTTTTGAGACCAGTTAACGCTGGAATCGAATCTTAAGATCAGAGGCCAAAAGCGCTGATCGAAGAAGGCGACTGAAAGGTCGCCTTTTTATTACCGGGGTATAGCGCAGTCCGGTAGCGCGCCTGCTTTGGGAGCAGGATGTCGGGAGTTCGAATCCCCCTACCCCGACCATATTAAAAATCCTCGTATCGAAAGATACGGGGATTTTTTTTGCCTGTTGTTGTTGTAGGAGCGAGCTTGCTCGCGAAAAACTCACAGGCGCCGCGTTCACTTAGAAAGCCCGCGTTATCGTTGACGTTTTTCGCGAGCAAGAACTAGGCGTCCCCCTCGCTCCTACAAGGGGCAAGGTTCGCTTACTTGCCCCCCCCACAGATTAATGCAATTTGAGGCGTGGCTCGGTGCCTCGGCCGATCTTGCTGCCCAGCATCAGCATCGCCGTGCGGAAGAACCCATACAGCGCCATCTGGTGCATGCGGTACAGCGACACGTAGAACATCCGCGCCAGCCAGCCTTCCAGCATCACACTGCCCGTCAAATTGCCCATCAGGTTACCCACCGCAGAAAAGCGCGACAGCGAGATCAGCGAGCCGTAGTCGGTGTACTTGTAGGTCGGTAGCTCTTTGCCTTCAATCCGCAGCTTGAGCGATTTGGCCAGCAATGACGCCTGTTGGTGAGCCGCTTGGGCCCGTGGCGGTACATTGCGGTCGGTGCCCGGCTGCGGGCAGGCGGCGCAATCACCAAAGGCGAAGATGTTTTCGTCGCGGGTGGTTTGCAGGGTTTGCAGGACTTGCAGCTGGTTGATGCGGTTGGTTTCCAGGCCGTCGATGTCCTTGAGGAAACCGGGTGCGCGGATACCGGCCGCCCAGACCTTGAGGCTGGCCGGGATCACCTGGCCGCTGCTGGTGATCAAGGCGTCGGCGGTTACTTCACTGACCGCCGAGTTGGTCAGTACCGTTACCCCTAGTTTCTCCAGGGTCTTGTGCACTGGCCCACCGATCCGCTCCGGCAGGGCAGGCAATACCCGCGGGCCGGCTTCGATCAGGGTGATGTGCATGTTTTCTGGCTTGATACGATCCAGGCCATACGCGGCCAGCTCATGGGCAGCGTTATGCAGCTCGGCGGCCAGCTCAACGCCGGTGGCACCGGCGCCGACGATGGCGACGCTGATCTGTTCGACGGCGTCGGTTTGGCCTGCATGGGCGCGCAGGTAGTGGTTGAGCAGTTGCTGGTGGAAGCGCTCGGCCTGCTTGCGGGTATCGAGGAACAGGCAATGTTGCGCTGCGCCTTCAGTGCCGAAGTCGTTGGTAGTGCTGCCTACCGCAATCACCAGGCTGTCGTAGCCCAGCACGCGGGCGGGCACCAGTTCGCGGCCTTCTTCGTCGAGGGTGGCGGCCAGCTGGATTTTCTTATGTTCACGGTCAAGCCCGCTCATACGGCCCAGCTGGAACTCGAAGTGGTTCCATTTGGCTTGGGCGACGTAGTTGAGTTCGTCTTCCGAGGAATTCAGCGAGCCGGCCGCCACTTCGTGCAGCAAGGGCTTCCAGATGTGGGTCAGGTTGGTGTCGACCAGCGTGATGCTGGCCTTGCCACGCTTGCCCAGGGTCTTACCCAGGCGGGTAGCCAACTCCAGGCCGCCGGCACCGCCGCCGACGATAATAATACGATGGGTCATGGGGATATCTCGCAAGGCTAAAAGAAATCGGAGCAGTTACCCTCGCGAGCGCCAGGCGGCTCATAGCGTCAGGTAACTCAATAGGCGGCTCAGCACACCGAGCCCGATCACCACTACCAGCACCACGCAGAGGAGCAGCCACGGCCGGAAAGGCTTGCGCTCGACTCTGTTCTGGGAGAGTTGCAGGTACTGTTCGACACGCTCTTGGTCATCGGGTTTCAGGCGGCTGGTCATAAAGGCCTCGTCAGGTAGACGTTGCAAAGGGGCGCCACGTTACAGCCAGGGGCATCAGAGGCTGATGCCCACGTCAAACACTATGCTGCGGCCCAGGTTGTTGCGCAAGAAGTCCGGCGCGTCCGGGTGCGCGAACAACACGCGGGCGAAGGTTGGACCCACCAGTGACAGCGAGCGCCAGCCCTGGCGCAGATATTCGGTCGGTGGAGGAAAATGGCTGTTGAGGTCCAGTACCTCGCGTTTGAGGCTGGTAAACGCGATGAGATCCAACTCCCCCAGGTCCATGCCGCGCTCTTTGTAGTTGTGGGCTTTTTTACGCAGTGTGGGGGCCAGGCGCAGCAGGAACTCATGGGCGGGGATACGCCGTGGCTTGGCTTCGCGCCGTACCAGTTGGCTCAAGGAGAAAGCGCTGCGCCTGCGCAGCAACTCATCGCGCCACTCGTCGTTCAGGCGGCGCCCCTCGTCGAGCACAAAAAACACCTCGAAGCTGGCGTCGCGAAACAACACGTCGGGCGGCTCCTGGCCTGCTGCGTGGAACTCTTCGACGCGGTAGGGCACGTTCAAGCCTTGCAGCAGGCGCTGGCAGACCCAACGCTCACGCTCCCACTTGCGGGCATTGGACAGGAATGCGTTGGCTTGTTCGGCCGCTACGGTGAGCAGGCGCAAGTAATCTGAGTCATCCATAGTCGCAGCTTAGCGTTCAAATGATGACCACAGGAAGTCTTGCCTTAAAACGCGGGTGTAGAATGCTCACGTGAAACAGGCCAGGGACGAGGTGTGTGATGAGTTTTTTGGTAAAGGCAGAGCGTCCGTGATCAGTGCAGCGGTTCTGGCACCCCAGACCCTCGGTATCGGCTGGCTGGTGTATGCGCCCGTGGTGATATGGGCGATCCTGCGCTCGCCATGGGTGGAGCTGTTTGCCGACCGACGGCGCCAGCATTTGTTGTTCGGTACGGTGTTCGCGCTGTTCATGCTGTGGCTGGTGCGGCGGGATTTCGATACCGGTGTGTCCTATCACTTTATCGGCATGACCGCCGTGACTTTGCTGCTCGATTGGCCGCTGGCAATCGTCGGTGGCTTTGCCGCCCAGCTTGGCTTGATGCTGTTGGGGCGTCAGGACCTTGCTGCGCTTGGCGTCAATGGCCTGCTCCTGATTGCGCTGCCGGTGCTGGTCACCGAAGGATGCGCGCTGTTGGTGGAGCGGGCACAGCCGCGAAACCCCTTTGTGTATATCTTCTGTTCGGGCTTTTTTGCTGCCGCACTGTCGGCATTGCTGTGCCTGTTGGCCGGCCTGGGCCTGCTGTGGTTCGACGGCCTTTTTGCGATGCCGGAATGGCTGGAGGATTTTGTCGGTTACCTGTGGCTGATCATCTTTCCCGAAGCCTTTATCAACGGCATGGTCATCAGCGCGCTGGTGGTGTTTTGCCCGGAATGGCTGGAGACCTTCAACCGCACCCGCTACCTCTCGGCGCCCTGGAAGGACGACGATTCGCGGCGTTGATCCAGGTCAAATGCAGGGCAGCGGCGCAGGTCCATGCTCGGCAAAATTTTCAGGAGCACGAATTATGAGTGTGTATGAATGGGCACGGCAGGAGTTGCGCAGAAGCCAGGATGCAGCGCAGGAAATCGGTTTTGACCCAGGTTTGACCTTGCGCGCCATGCTCAGCGCAGTGGTGCAGCAAAGCAAGGGTGTACGCAGCTTTGAAGACCTGGCCGACGAGTTGCAATACCTTGCAGAAAACCTCGACGACCAGCAGGAATATGCCTTTATGCGGCCTTAGTGGCGCGGCGGCAGGTCTTCGGAAAACAGTTCGTCTTCGGCGTCCGGGGCCACGGGGATCTTGTGTTCTTCAGCGGCCCAGGCACCCAGGTCGATGAGTTTGCAACGGTCCGAGCAGAACGGCCGGTTGAGGTTGGTCGCTTTCCATTCCACGGGGGCGCCGCAGGTTGGGCAGTCGACGGTCAAGGGTTGGCTCATGATCGGCCTCCACGCAAAGTAAGGTAAAAGTGGTGCAGTCGCTCGACCTCGCCGTGCAGCCAGGCGAGGTCCTTATCGTTGACCAGCACGTCATCGGCATGGTTCAGGCGGTCTTCGCGGCTGGACTGGGCCTTGAGAATCGCCTGCACCTGTTGTTCGCTGATGCCGTCGCGCTGCAGGGTACGCTGAACCTGCAGCGATTGCGGCACGTCGATCACCAGGATGCGCTGGGTCATGCTGTACTGCCCGGACTCGATCAGCAGCGGTGACACCAGGATCGCGTAGGGCGACTGGGCGCGTGCCAGGTGGCTGCGAATTTCCTCGGCGATCAGCGGGTGCAGCAAGGCTTCCAGCCACAGGCGCTCTTGTGGGACCTCAAAGATCAGCTTGCGCAGCGCGGCACGGTCCAGTTGACCGTCGGCCTGCAGCACGCTGGCGCCGAAATGTTCGGCAATGCGCGCCAGCGCCGGGCGGCCAGGCTCGACCACCCAGCGCGCGGCGTGATCGGCGTCCACCAGGTCGATGCCCAGCTTGATAAAGTGCTCGGCCGCAGCGCTTTTGCCGCTGCCAATGCCGCCCGTGAGCCCAAGAATCCAGGGTGTTGCAACAGAAGTGGTCATCTGAAACCGACAGACTGCAAATAGAAGTCGGTTATTTGACCACCCCAGAGCAATGCAATCCAGCCGGCAATTGCCAGGCAGGGGCCAAACGGCATTGGCGCTGACGCCTGGGCCTTACGCAAACGCAGCAAAATCAGCCCGGCAAACACGCCCAGCAGCGAGGCCATCAGCAGGGTCATCGGCAGTATCTGCCAGCCGCCCCAGGCTCCCAGCAAGGCCAATAACTTGAAGTCGCCATGGCCCATGCCGTCTTTGCCGGTGGCCAGCTTGAACAGCCAAAACAGGCTCCACAAGCTCATGTAGCCGATAACCGCGCCCCACACGGCATCGGGCAGTGGCGTCAGCAGGTCAGCGCTGTTGAGGATTAGCCCCAGCCATAGCAGCGGCAGCACCAGCACATCCGGCAGCAGCTGGTGGTCCAGATCAATCAGGCTCATCCCCAGCAAGCCCCAACTCAGCAGCATCACCGCGCCGGCTTGCCAGCCGAAGCCGAAGTGCCAGGCGACAGCGGCGCAGATCAGCGCGCAGGCCAGTTCGGTGAGAGGGTAACGCCGGCCGATGGGCTCACGGCAATGGGCACAATGCCCCCGGAGCAGCAGGTAGCTGAGCACCGGGATATTTTCCCAAGGCCGAATCGGATGATTGCAGCGCGGGCAGCAAGAGTTCGGATGCATCAGGTTATAGGCCGGCCCACCTGGCTCGGCTGGCAAGTCGAGAATCTCATGGGCCTGGGCACGCCATTCCCGCTCAAGCATTTTGGGCAGGCGCCACGCCAACACATTGAGGAAGCTGCCGACGATCAGGCCCAACACCAGCGCCACGCCGACAAACGCCCAGGGATACTCACTCAGCAGCAGGCTCAAAACGCCGTCCCCAATTGGAACACCGGCAAGTACATGGCGACTACCAGCGCGCCGACAATCCCCCCTAATACCACCATGATCAGCGGCTCCATCAGGCTGGTGAGGTTGTCGACCAAGGTATCCACGTCTGACTCGTAGTGGTTCGCGACTTTTTCCAGCATGCGGTCCAGGGTGCCGGACTCCTCACCGATTGCGGTCATCTGGATCGCCATGCGTGGGAACAGGCCGCTGTTATGCATGGATTGATTCAACTGCATGCCTGTGGATACATCGTGGCGCATACGTTCAATTGCCTGTTTGAAAGGGCCATTACCGACGGCGCCGGCCACCGATCCCAATGCCTGTACCAGAGGAACGCCCGCCGCAAAGGTAGTGGATAGCGTGCGAGCGTAGCGGGCGACCGCAGATTTGTGCAGCAGTTTGCCTGCCACGGGCACTTTCAACAAACCTGCTGCCCACCAATGGCGAAACCCCGGGTAAGTACGGTAGACGTGGCTTCCTGCAACCAGCGCCGCGCCCACACCCAGCCCAAGCATCCACCACGCCTGTTGCAGCAGTTCCGATAGCGCGATGACCGCCAGGGTAAACCCCGGCAATTGGCCGTTGACCCCGGCGAACAAGTTCTGGAATTGCGGCACCACATGGATCAACAGCACTGTGCTCACCCCTGTGGCAATTACCAGTACCGCGATAGGGTAGGTCATGGCTTTCTTGATCCTGGTTTTGAGCCGTTGGCTTTTTTCCAGATGAATCGCCACGCGCTCCAGCAGGGTTTCCAGGGCACCGGCCATTTCGCCAGCCGCTACCAGATTGCAGTACAGCTCATCGAAGTGGCGGGGATACTGACGCAGGGCAGCGGCCAACGGGTGGCCGCTGGCAATATGCTGTTTCAGCGCCTTCACCTGTTCGCGCAGCTGTTGGTTTTCGACGCCTTCACTGATGATGTCGAAGGCTTGCAGCAGCGGGATGCCGGCCTTGAGCAAGGTGGCCAACTGGCGAGTGAACAGGGCGATATCCACAGGCGTTATGCGCGTCTTGAAGGTTGGCAGTGCACAAGACTTCTTGTGCACACGCTCGGGGCAGATTCCTTGCTGGCGCAGTTGTACCTTGATCAGCGCAAGGTTATGCCCGGCGATCGTTCCGGATACCCGGCGCCCTTTGCGGTTGATGCCCACCCAGGCATAGATTGTCGACGTGTCGTTCATGTGAGGTTGGCGCACCCAGGTCGTGAAGAATTTATAGCTTAGTCAGGTGGCGGAGTCGGGCAGGCTGGTGCTGGGCGATAAAATGTCAGATTGTGCGTCTTGCAGGCGAACGGCTGCGTGGGGATGAGTACACTGGCGCCGTTGCACACTACGAGGCGCAGGACGCGCCTTGTCATGGTTCTATTCTGGAGAGTGAAAGAGATGCGTCAAAAAGGTTTTACCTTGATCGAGTTATTGATCGTCGTGGCAATCATCGGCATTTTGGCCACCATCTGCCTGCCCATGTACACCAAGCACCAGGCCAAGGCCAAGTTCACCGCGGGGTTGGCTGAAATCAGCGCGTTGAAGGCCGGCTATGAGGACGTCATCAACCAGGGCGCCGTGCCGACCCTGGCCCTCATCGGGGGCACAAGCCCTACCGCCAACTGTACGATCGAAGTGACGGGCGATGTGGCCTCGGGCGCCGGTACCCTGCGTTGTGAAATCCTCGATGCGCCCGCGCCCGTGCTCGGCAAGACCATCACCCTGACCCGCAGCGCCACCACCGGCTGGAGCTGTGCCACCACGGTAGACCCGCAGTACGCTGCCAAGGGTTGTGGCGCCAACGGGGCGTGACAGTCGCCGGGCGGTGAGCGTGCAAGTTGCTGCCTGCCCAATGCAGTGCTAGCTTTAGCCCACCGCCCGTGTAGCTCAGCCGGTAGAGCAGCGCACTCGTAACGCGAAGGTCGCAGGTTCGATTCCTGTCTCGGGCACCACAGGCACCACTGTTTCAACGGCAATGTTTTCAGATGATCCCAGAATGGTTCTGAAGGCCAGGTGAGCCGGGCATTTGCGCCCGCTCTTTTGTATCTGCGCAACCTTGAAGACCCAGATGCATTCCCATTCCTCGATCTAAGAGAACAACATGACCACGACTGAGATGACCCAGGAAGTTCGGCACCAAGAAGCTCTCGAGAAATACCTTGAGGCGACGCCGCAGCTTAAAGAAGAGATCAAGGACCTGAGTGCCGACGATCAGCGCGACCAGATTCAGTGGGCATTTGAAGATGAGGCCGAGAGCCAGGGCTACCAGCCTTGGGAGTTGACCCTCAAGTACACCTCGACACCGGAAGAATTCGAAGCCGCGCGGTTGGCCTTGCACAAAGAGGCGGCCGAGGTGCTGGGTGTCGAATGGGACGAGTACTGCGAGATGAATGATCTTGTAGTTTAAAAGCAGCTTGTAGGAGCGAGCTTGCTCGCGAAAAACTCAAGACCACCGCGTGGCCCCAGAGGTACGCGTTATCGTTAGGGTTTTTCGCGAGCAAGCTCGCTCCTACAGTTACGGCATCGTTAGATACTGAGGCGCATCGACAGGTCCACCGCCTTCACATCCTTGGTCATCGCGCCGATGGAGATGTAGTCCACGCCGGTTTCAGCGATAGGCAGCAAGGTGGTTTCATTGATCCCGCCGCTGGCTTCCAGCTTAGCTTTGCCGGCGTTCAGGCGTACGGCTTCGCGCATGTCTTCCAGGCTCAGTTCATCCAGCATGATGATGTCGGCACCTGCCGCCAGGGCTTCACGCAATTCCTCCAGGCTTTCCACTTCGATCTCCACCGGCTTGCCCGGGGCGATCTTGTGGGCGGCGGTGATCGCTTGGGCAATGCCACCGCAGGCAGCGATGTGGTTTTCCTTGATCAGGAACGCGTCATACAGCCCGATGCGGTGGTTGTGGCAACCGCCGCAGGTCACCGCATACTTCTGCGCCAAACGTAGGCCGGGCAATGTCTTGCGGGTATCCAGCAGCTTGACCTGGGTACTGGCGACAAAGTCCGCCAAAAATTGCGCACGGGTGGCAACCCCTGACAACAGCTGCAGGAAGTTCAACGCACAACGTTCACCGCTGAGCAGCGAGCGGGCGGGGCCCTCGAGGTGGAACAACGCCTGGTTGGGGCTCACACGTTCACCGTCGGCTACCTGCCAGTGCACGGCAACCCGTGGGTCCAGTTGACGAAACACCGCATCCACCCACGCTGTGCCGGCGATAACAGCCGCCTCACGGGTAATGATCGTGGCCTTGGCCAGCCGTTCGGCGGGGATCAACTGCGCGGTGATGTCACCACTGCCGATGTCTTCCAGCAGTGCGCGGCGCACGTTGGCTTCGATTTCGGCGGTGAGGTCGGCAAGACGGAGGTTCGGCATAACAGGCTCCACAAACAAAGTGCCTCGATTATAGGGCCAGCGTGCGTTCTAACCCAGGCTCGCCACTCATTTACCGCACAAAGTCAGAGTGTGCTGGCGCAACTGCCCTCGTTTGCAAGATAATCTCGCGCCTTGCAATTGGCGTCATAGCTTTGACGTCTTGGTGGTGACCGGGATATTTGCAGTGCCTGCCGGGCCTGCTCCCGGTCTTTCCACCTCTCAAAACCGCCGTTTCAGGAGGCCAGGATGCACAATGACGGGAAGGTGGTGCCTATCAACAGAGCACAGGCCACGCCATCGCCGCTCGCGCGCCTGCCGGTGGTGTTGCTGCAGGTGCGTGACAAGGCTGCGCAACAGCTGCAGCAAGGCTTGCAGGAACTGTTCGATAACGCCGACGACACCCTGTTCGAAATGGCCGAAAAGGCCCGTAGCACCGTCGACCATCATATTTTTTTCGAGGCCATGCGCGACCTGCGCCTCAAGCGCAAGAACTTCGAACGCGTGTTCATGGAGCAGCTGTTCGTGGCGTTCGCCAACCTGGGCCAGGCCCGGTGCAGCGGGGCACACCTGGTGCCGCTGGTGTCTTATGAGGCGGTACCCGGCACCAGCGCCGATGACGTGGAAAAAGCCGTGGCCCTGGAGGCGATGCTCGGTCGGGTGCGCCACCGTGATGGCTTGGCGCTGGGGCAATTGAACGCGCGCTTGAGTGAACTGCTCGGCAGGCGCCTGGATGATCCGGAAAACCCCTTGGCCCCGGCGCGGCTGTGCGGGTTTTTCTTGCAGGCAGGGCGCAGCCTGGGGGTGGAAATACGCGTCAAGCTGGTCATGCTCAAGCTGTTTGAGAAGTACGTGCTCAGTGACGCCGACCTGTTGTATGGCGAGGCCAACCAATTACTGATCGCCACTGGCGTATTGCCGGAACTCAAGGCGCTCCCGTCCCGTCGAGCCGGCGGGCGAGCGGCCCGGGAGCATCAGGATTGCACCGGCCAAGCGGTGGCCGACCCGCCGCTGGATAAAAGCGGCCAGCAAGCGTTCAGCGCCTTGCAGACGCTGCTGGTAGCCGTGCGTGGCAGCGTGGCGCCGACCCTTGAAGCCAGCGCCGAGCCGCAACCCATTGCCACCCGCGATCTGCTGCGGCTGCTGTCGCATTTGCAGCAATATGTTCCGGAGCCGGAGTGCGAGGACGATTTCGACCTGCGCAGCCAGCTTGAACAGTTGCTCACCCGGGTCAGTGTCAAAAGTGGCAAGTCGCGGGTGTTGGAAGAAGCAGACGAAGATGTGATCAATCTGGTGGCCATGCTGTTCGAGTTCATGCTCGATGACCGCAGTGTACCGGACGCTTTCAAGGGGCTGATCGCCCGCTTGCAAATCCCGCTTCTGAAAGTGGCGGTGCTGGACAAGCGCCTGCTCAGTTGCACGCAGCATCCGGCGCGGCGCTTGCTCAACGACATCGCGAGCGCCGTCATCGGCTGGAGCCCGCCCCATGACCACCCACGGGACAACCTCTATCTGTGTATCGAGCAACTCGTACAGCGGTTGCTGAATGAGTACGTCGAAGACCCGGCGATTTTCTCCCAGTTGCTCACCACGTTCAGCGCATTTACAGCCCAAGAGCGCACGCGCAGTGAACGCCTTGAGCGGCATACCCGTGACGCCGAGCAAGAGCGCCTGCATATCGAGGGGGCGCGCCAACGTGTGGCGCAGGTGCTCAGTCGGCGGCTCGTGGGCAAAACCCTGCCGCAATCGGTGCTGACATTTGTGCAGCAAGCCTGGAGCCAGGTGCTGTTAGTGGCCGTTCTCAAGCATGGCGAACAATCGCTGCAATGGCAGGCGGCGCTGCGTACCCTGGATGAATTGGTCTGGAGCGTCGGCCTGCGTGAAGACACCGAAGCGGGTCGGCGTTTGCTGGAGCAATTACCCGGGCTGCTCAAGGCATTGCGTGACGGGTTGGCCGGTGCGGCGTTCGATCCTTTCAGCACCCGCGAGTTCTTCCTGCGGTTGCAGGCCATGCATGTTGAGCCGCTCGACGGCGAGGTGCTGGTTGAAGTGCGTGAGCCTTTTACCCTGGGGGCTGGCCCGCCGGCTGCCGACGAACCACTGCCCCCTGATGACCCCGACCTGCTCAAGGCCCAGCAGTTGCGAGTCGGTGACTGGGTAGCGTTGCAACAACATGAAGCCGGTACCCTGGGCTGCAAATTGACCGCGATCATGCCGCCCGTCGATACCTATATTTTTGTCAGCCGCACGGGCCTCAAGGTCCTGGAGAAAAGCGCGGGCCAGTTAGCCCTGGCGTTCAAGCAGGGCGTCCTGCACACCTTGGACGATGGCCCGCTGTTCGAACGTGCGCTGGCAGCCGTGGTGGGCAACCTGCGACAACTCAATCGCGGCAAGTGATCGCAACCGCAGGGTGGAACGCGGCATACTGGTCACACCTCGTCTCACTCAAGGAGCCTGTATGCAGTTGGACCCCGCCAGCGGTTGGTGCCAGGGCATTCGTCATTGCCCTTCGCCCAACTTCAACGAGCGCCCTGAAGGCGAAATCTCGCTGTTGGTGGTGCACAACATCAGTTTGCCTCCGGCGCAGTTCAAGACCGGCAAGGTGCAGGAGTTTTTCCAGAACCGCCTGGATATCTCAGAGCATCCTTACTTTGAAGGGATAGCCAGCCTACGGGTGTCTGCGCATTTTCTGATTGAACGTGACGGCACTGTGACGCAATTTGTTTCGTGCCGCGACCGGGCCTGGCATGCCGGTGTTTCGGTTTTTGACGGGCGCGAGGTGTGCAACGATTTTTCCCTGGGGGTCGAGCTGGAAGGTACGGACGACCTGCCGTTCACCGATGCCCAGTATGCGGCGCTGATCGACCTGACCCGCCAGTTGCTCAAGGCTTACCCAAAGATCACCCACCAACGTATTTGTGGTCACAGCGACATCGCTCCGGGGCGCAAGACTGACCCGGGCCCCGCTTTTGATTGGACGCGCTTTCGCAGCGCCCTGCAGGATGGAGGACACGAACGATGAGTTTCCTGGTGTTGGTGCTGGCGGTATGGATCGAGAAGTTCTCGGCCTTGCGCTTGCGGTTGCAGCGTGACGGCGGATGGCTGCGTGAACTGGCCAAGCTGGAATCGAGCCCGCGCATGGGTAAGCGGCCCTGGTTGATCCTGCTGGTATTGGTGCTGTTGCCGGTGGCATTGCTGGCCTTGTTGTTGCTGGTCCTGGAGCCGGTGGCCTATGGCCTGTTGGCATTGCCGGTGCATTTGCTGGTGGTGATCTATAGCCTGGGCCGTGGCGACCTATTGGCAGGGCTGGGACCGTTTCGTGATGCCTGGCGGCGCGGTGACCTGCAAGCGGCCGAGCATGTGGCCGAACGCGACCTCAAGCTTGGCGCCGACAGTGGCGAGCAACTGCTGGAGCGCGTCCAGGGCTACCTGCTGTGGCAGGCGTACCAAAGCTTCTTTGCGGTGATTTTCTGGTATTTCCTGTTGGGCCCGGTGGCCGCCCTGGCGTACCGCCTGTTGGCGCTGGCCAGCGAAAACAGCCAGAACCCCTTGGTGGCCGAGCGCGCCACGCAATTGCGTCACGCGTTTGACTGGTTGCCGGTACGCCTGCTGGCGGCCAGCTTTGCCTTGGTGGGCAATTTCGTCGGGGTCAGCCGGGTGATGCTCCACGAACTGCTGAGCTGGGACATCAGCGCGGCACAGCTGGTGGAAAAAGTCGGCCTGGCCGCTGCGGAAATCCCGCCGCCAGTGGTGGGGGCCGATGGCATCAACAGCCTGGATCGCCTGTGGGAACTGCTGCTGCGCGCGGCGGTGCTGTGGTATGCCGGGTTTGCCATCTGGACGGTACTCCCCTGATTTGTAGGAGCGAGCTTGCTCGCGAAAAACCTCAACGATAACGCGTGCGTCCTGAATCAACGCGGCGTCGTTAAGTCTTTCGCGAGCAAGCTCGCTCCTACATGGCATTAGGGCTTGCCCTTCTCCGTTAACCTTACGTTACAAAACTCCCTTTCGAATTGAGCTATACAGATAGAGCGCCAAATAGTGGCTATCTGCCGCCGCCCTGCGCCTCAATAAAAATAAAAGAAGGGGAGGTCACCTGTGAAGAGCTTGCTCTATCCCGCCGTCGCGCTGATGAACCGCCTGAGCTTCGGCATGAAGTTCAGCCTGATCAGCGTGCTGTTCCTGCTGCCGATGCTGGCGACCAACTATTACCTGGTGCGCGACTCGTGGCGTGAATACCAGGGCACCCGCGTCGAACTGCAAAGCCTTGACCTGCTCGGCAGCAGCCTGGCGTTGCGTCGCGAGCTGGAAACCCTCAACAACCAGGTACAGATCAACGCCACCCTCGGCCAGTCTGGCAAAGCGGCAGACCTGGAGACCCGGATCAGCGCCTTGCAAGCCAGTGTAGTGGAGCGCTTGCAGGGCTTGCGCGCCATTGCGACCCAGCCCGAGCAAGTTGCCGTCTTCGACAGTAAACGCGACGAACTGATCGCTGCGTTCAAGGCCCAGCAGCAGGAAACCTCGCTGCTCAACAAAGCGGCGCTGATCGGCAAGTTACTCAACCAGGCCCAGATGTTCAGCCAGATCATTGCCAGCCAAGCCGGGTTGAGCCGTGATCCGCAAAGTGATCTGCGCCAGCTCAGCGACCTGGTCACCACCGTCACTCCTCAAGTCACCCAGGCCTTGGGTGAAGGCCGTGCCATGGGCGCGTACTCCCTGGGGCAGGGCTTTATCAATTCGTCCTCCAGCACCCGTTTTGACGAACTTTTGCAGCAACTGGAAAAACTCCACGGTGAATATGGCCTGAAGCTGCAGGACGTGCTTGGCGCCAGCCAGGCCGCGCACGCCGCCCTTGACGTTTCGGCGCAAGCCAGCCAGGCGAGCCTCAAGCAAGGCAGTGAGTTTTTCGAAGAGCAGGTGGTGATGGCCGAGACCCTCGACGCGCCTTGGCAAGGCTTTTATGACGGCATCAGCCAACTGATGGCCAAGACCTATCAATTGGATGACGCCACCCTGGCGTTCCTCGGGCAGCAGTTGCAGCAGCGCCTGGCGCAGAACCGTTTGCACATGGTGTTGCTGGTCACGGCCCTGGCGGCGGTGTTTGCGCTGATTTTCTATCTCTATGCCGGTTTCTTTGTCTCCACCCGCACCACCTTGCGCCGCCTGGGGGCGATGATGGACAAAGTGGCGGCGGGCGATATGACGGTCACCTTCGTTGCCCAGAGCCGTGACGAACTGGGCGACCTGGGCCAGGTGTTCAATGGCACCGTGGCCAAGATTCATGACCTGATCGAGCGCGTTGGGCATACGGTCAGCCAGGTCGAGTTGCAGGCCGGCCAGGTGCAGGCGGTGTCGGCACAGAGTAACCAGGCGGTGTCCGGCCAGCGCAGCCAGATCGAGCAAGTGGCGACGGCGATGAACCAGATGTCCGCCACCGCCCAGGAGGTGGCGCGCAGCGCCGCGGCGGCGGTCAGCAGTGCCCAGAGTGTCAACGATGAAACCGTCAACGGGCGTGCGCTGGTGCAATCCCAGCAAGGCGGCATCGCGCGTTTGGCGGCGGAGATCGACGAATCGGTGCGGGTGATCAACCAACTGGCTACCGACAGCCAGTCCATCAGCAGCGTCCTGGAGGTGATCAAGAGCATCGCCGAGCAGACCAACCTGTTGGCGCTAAACGCGGCCATTGAAGCGGCGCGCGCCGGTGACCAAGGGCGCGGGTTTGCGGTGGTGGCCGACGAGGTGCGCACCCTGGCCCGGCGTACCCAGCACTCCACCGAGGAAATCGAGCAGATGATCATCCGCTTGCACAGCGGCGTGGGTGCGGCGGTGAAGGCCATGGGCAGCAGCCATGAAATGGCGAATGGCACGGTAGGGCAGTCGGAAAAAGTCCAGCAAGCCCTGGAAAATATCCTGGGGGCGGTTGGGATGATCGTCGATCAGAACCAGCAGATCGCCGCCGCCGTGGAGCAGCAAACGGCGGTCGCCCAGGACATCGACCAGAACATTGTCGAAATTAACCGTGCTGGCGAGCATGCGGCGCAGGGCGCGCAGCACACGGAGGCGGCCAGTCGGCAACTGGCAACCCAGGTGGTTGAGTTGAAGCAATTGATTGGAGCGTTTCGGGTGTAGGGAGGTTCTGAAGGATGTCGCTACCCGACCCTGTAGCCGATGTCTTGATTTACCTGGGCATGTTTTATCGCGGCGTGAATAGGTGAAAATTTATTTCATCCGTCACGGTCACGAGGGGACAAAACGATGGCCGCCGCAATCGGTATCAAAGGGCATTGCGCCCAATGCAACATGACGTTTGAGCTCAAGCCCTGGCAACTGAACGCCATTGCCATTGAGGTACCGTTTGACTGTACGTATTGCCATTGCGGTTTGCAGTTGGAGTGTGTCAAGCAGTTGCGCCAGTTCAGAGCCCTGGACCACTGGGCGCTGGTACGCCCGAGCATGATCATGCTGACGTGCGCGACCTTGCTGGTGGCCTTGGTCGCTGAATGGTTGGGGCTGCTCAGTGTGATCGGGCAGCTGAACATTTCGCTGGTCGCCGTGCTGATCCATTTGCTGGTGGTGCGCTATGCCCGCCATCGACAGAGAATGACCTTGAAGTTGCAGGTGATCAGCCCGCTACCAGTTGAACAGCTCGCACGCATTGCGTGTGCTCGCCTCAGCCAGCAATAAAGGGCTGATACCCATGCGCTCGGCCAGGGCCGTGCAGATCTGCGGCAGGTGCTGCGGGCTATTGCGCTGGTTGGGGTACATGGCCGGGGCCATATCCGGCGCGTCGGTTTCCAGCACCACGGCGTCGAGTGGCAACTGCGCCAGTACCCGGTGCATGCGCTTCGCCTGGGGCCAGGTGGCAGCGCCGCCCAGGCCCAGTTTGAACCCGAGCTTGATGTACTCGCGTGCCTCTTCAGCGCTGCCGGCGAACGCATGGATGATGCCACCTCTGGGCACGCGGATACGCTTGAGGGTGGCAATCACGGCGGCGTGGCTGCGGCGAACGTGGAGCAAGGCCGGCAGTTTAAACTCCACCGCGAGTTTCAGTTGGGCTTCAAACAGCGGTTGCTGGCGCTCGTGGTCCAACTGTTCCAGAAAGTAATCCAGGCCAATTTCGCCCACTGCGCACAGTTGCCGGTGGCCATGCAGGCGCGTCAACCAGTCGCCCAGTTCCAGCAGGTCGGCGGGGCGATGCTCATCGAGATACACCGGGTGCAAGCCGAAGGCGGCGAACAGACCTTCGTCCTGTTGCACCAAGTCCCACAGCCGCTGCCAATTTTTCTGGTACACCCCTAGCACCACCAGGCGTCGCACGCCGAGTTCACGGCTGTGGGCGAGTACGCGCGAGCGATCCTGGTCGAAGTCCTCGAAGTCCAGGTGCGTGTGGGTGTCGATCAGCTCCACGCTCAGGCCTCGTGGATACGCTGCTTGAAGGTCCGGCCAATCGCATGCACGCCGGGTTGGTACTGTTCCTCTTCAATGGCGGCCAGGGCCAGGCGCAGGGCGGTTTCGGCAATCAACTGATGTTGCTGGGCCATGGCGTTGACCGGCAGCGGCAGGAAATCCAGCAACTGCGTATCGCCGAAGGTGCCCAGGCGCAGGGGCCGCGACTTGAGGGGGAAGTCATGCAGCGCGTCGAACACGCCTTGCAGCAGTACGTAGGAGGTGGTCACCAGCGCGTCCGGCAGATGCCCCA
Organism: Pseudomonas sp. L13; assembly: GCF_009935965.1. Classification (NCBI taxonomy): domain Bacteria; kingdom Pseudomonadati; phylum Pseudomonadota; class Gammaproteobacteria; order Pseudomonadales; family Pseudomonadaceae; genus Pseudomonas; species Pseudomonas sp. L13. The sequence goes on along the minus strand of NZ_QODJ01000013.1, from coordinate 68,930 downwards.
GGCGTTGCAGCAGTTGCTCCATCAGCTCTCGGCCGCAGTCACGACTGAAGGCTTCGCCCTGTTCGATGATCACGTCGCCCGTAAAGCCTTGCAGCGCATCACGGAAACCGGCGGTACGTGCCTGGCTGATGCTCAGCTCGGGCCGTGCGCCAATCAGTGCGATCTGCTTGGGCAACGGTTGCAGCAGGCTGCTGGTGAGTTGCTGGCAGGCCTGGTGGTCGTCGCTGACCACGGAGCAGAACTGGTTCGGCTCCATCTCCCGGTCGATGGCAATCACCGGCAGCCCCTTGGCCTGCAGCTCGCGATAGCTGTCATCGCTGGCCGGCAGGCAACTGGCGACGAACAACGCATCGCAACGCCTGGCACGGAACAGTTGCAGCAGTTGGCGTTCGCTGTCCGCTTCATCATCGGAGCTGGCGATCAGCAACTGGTAGCCCCGCGCCCGCGCACCCTGTTCAAGCAGTTTGGCGATGCGTGCGTAGCTGGGGTTTTCCAGGTCTGGCAGGATGAACCCCAAGGTACGCGTATGCCGGCTGCGCAGCCCGGCGGCTTGAGGGTTGGGGGTAAAGCCATGGGCCTGGACCACGGCACGCACACGCTCAACGGTTGCGTTGCTGATGCGCTGCTGTTCGGCCTTGCCATTGATGACATAGCTGGCGGTGGTAACGGACACACCGGCCAGACGTGCGATATCACTGAGTTTCAAACCGGGATTTCCTTGTTTTTTGGAGCTCGCCCCGACATTTTGTCCAATCGTAACCGATTCCAGCATTCGACCAATGTCCCACAGCAAGCGCCGAGTGGCCCTTCAAGCTTGTGCAATTAACGCGTAATCTGCCATAAATTCTAGATTAAACGTTTCAGCAAGCGTATTTTTACGATGTTCGCCGCTGAGTGATCACTGCCAATTGACCGCTCAGTCAGTTAATTTTGAACATATTTACCTACAACAATACCTAGTGCGCCCGTCGCACTAACTAGGAGAACGGCATGCTTGAGCTCACTGTAGAGCAGATATCCATGGGCCAGGTGGCTGTGGATAAATCTGCTGCCTTGCACCTGCTCGCTGACAAATTAGTGGCCGATGGCCTGGTTGCCGAAGGTTATCTCAGTGGCTTGCAAGCCCGTGAAGCCCAAGGTTCGACCTTTCTCGGCCAAGGCATTGCCATTCCCCATGGCACGCCAGAAACCCGCGACCAGGTGTTTTCCACCGGTGTGCGCCTGCTGCAGTTCCCCGAAGGGGTGGACTGGGGCGATGGCCAGATCGTTTACCTGGCGATTGGCATCGCGGCTAAATCCGATGAACACCTGCGTCTGCTGCAACTGCTCACCCGTGCGCTCGGTGAAACCGACCTGGGCCAGGCGCTGCGCCGTGCCAACAGTGCCGAAGCCCTGCTGAAACTGTTGCAAGGCGCGCCCCAGGAACTGGCGCTGGATGCGCAGATGATCAGCCTGGGCGTGTCGGCCGATGATTTTGAAGAATTGGTGTGGCGCGGCGCACGCCTGCTGCGCCAGGCCGACTGTGTGAGCAATGGCTTTGCCGCCGTGTTGCAGCAAGTCGACGCGCTGCCCCTGGGTGATGGCCTGTGGTGGCTGCACAGCGAGCAAACGGTCAAGCGTCCGGGTCTGGCCTTTGTGACGCCGGACAAACCCATGCGTTACCTCGGCCAGCCCTTGCACGGCCTGTTCTGCCTGGCGAGCCTCGGTGAAGCGCACCAAAGCCTGCTTGAACGCCTGTGTGCCTTGCTGATCGAAGGGCGCGGCCAGGAGTTGGGACGCGCCACCAGCAGCCGCGCGGTACTGGAAGTGCTGGGCGGTGAATTACCCCCGGACTGGCCCCGCGCCCGCATCACCCTGGCCAACGCCCACGGCCTGCATGCACGCCCGGCGAAGATCCTGGCGCAATTGGCGAAAAGTTTTGACGGCGATATCCGCGTGCGCATCGTCGATGGCGCGGTGGGCGCCGTGTCGGTCAAAAGCCTGAGCAAGTTGCTCAGCCTCGGCGCACGTCGTGGCCAGGTGCTGGAATTTGTGGCCGAGCCGACGGTGGCCGGTGATGCACTGCCCGCCCTCTTGGCCGCCGTGCAAGAGGGCCTTGGCGAAGAGGTCGAGCCCTTGCCTACGGTGAGTGCACAGCCAGCGCAGGTCGATATCGAACCCGTGCTCAGCGCGCCACTGAGCGGTAGCCAACTCCAGGCCATTGCCGCCGCGCCGGGTATCGCGATCGGCCCGGCCCATATTCAGGTGCCGCAGGTGTTCGATTACCCGTTGCGCGGTGAGTCTGCCGCCGCCGAACGCCAGCGCCTGCACACGGCCTTGAGCGACGTGCGCACGGATATCCAGGGCTTGATCGAGCGTAGCCAGGCCAAGGCCATCCGCGAGATTTTCATCACCCACCAGGAAATGCTCGACGACCCGGAACTGACCGACGAAGTCGACACCCGCCTCAAGCAAGGCGAAAGCGCCGAAGCCGCCTGGATGAGCGTGATCGAAGCCGCCGCCAAGCAGCAGGAAGCCTTGCAGGATGCCCTGCTGGCCGAGCGTGCTGCCGACTTGCGTGACATCGGCCGCCGCGTGCTGGCCCAGTTGTGCGGCGTCGAGAGCGTCCAGGAACCGAGTGAACCCTACATCCTGGTGATGGAAGAAGTCGGCCCTTCGGACGTGGCGCGCTTGGACCCGGCCCGCGTTGCCGGCATTCTCACCGCCCGGGGTGGCGCCACCGCCCACAGTGCCATCGTCGCCCGCGCCCTGGGCATTCCGGCCTTGGTCGGTGCTGGCGCTGCGGTATTACTGCTCAACGCCGGCACGCCACTGTTGCTCGATGGCCAGCGCGGTCGCCTGCATGTCGACCCTGACGCCGCCACTTTGCAACGGGCCACCGTAGAGCGCGACAGCCGCGAACAACGCTTGCAAGCCGCCTCGGCCCAACGCCATGAAGCGGCGCTGACCCGTGACGGCCACGCGGTGGAGGTGTTCGCCAACATTGGCGAAAGCGCCGGGGTGGCCAGTGCCGTGGAGCAGGGCGCCGAAGGTATCGGCCTGTTGCGCACCGAGCTGATTTTCATGGCCCACCCCCAAGCGCCGGACGAGGCCACCCAGGAGGTCGAATACCGTCGCGTACTCGACGGCCTCAATGGTCGCCCGTTGGTGGTGCGCACCCTGGATGTGGGCGGCGATAAACCTTTGCCCTATTGGCCGATCGCCGAAGAGGAAAACCCCTTCCTGGGTGTACGCGGTATTCGCCTGACGCTGCAGCGCCCGCAGATCATGGAAGCGCAACTGCGCGCACTGCTGCGTGCTGCGGATAACCGCCCGCTGCGCATCATGTTCCCCATGGTCGGCAGCGTGGATGAATGGCGCGCCGCCCGGGACATGACCGAGCGCCTGCGCCTGGAGATCCCGGTGGCGGACCTGCAACTGGGGATCATGATCGAAGTGCCTTCAGCCGCCTTGCTGGCGCCGGTGCTCGCCAAGGAAGTCGACTTCTTCAGCGTCGGCACCAACGACCTGACCCAGTACACCCTGGCCATCGACCGTGGCCACCCGACCCTGTCGGCCCAGGCCGATGGCCTGCACCCGGCAGTTTTGCAACTGATCGACATCACTGTGCGCGCCGCCCATGCCCACGGCAAATGGGTGGGCGTGTGCGGCGAGTTGGCGGCGGACCCGCTGGCGGTGCCGGTGCTGGTCGGCCTGGGTGTGGATGAGTTGAGCGTGTCGGCCCGCAGCATTCCCGAGGTGAAGGCGCGGGTTCGTGAATTCAGTCTGAGCGAGGCCCAGGGCCTGGCGCAACAAGCACTGGCGGTGGGTTCGCCCGCGCAAGTGCGTGCCCTAGTGGAGGCCGTGTAGATGGCGAATATTCTGACCCTGACGCTGAACCCGGCGTTGGACCTCACGGTACGCCTGGCGCACCTGCAACCCGGTGAGGTCAATCGCAGTGAAGCGATGCTCACCCACGCGGCGGGCAAGGGCGTGAATGTGGCGCAAGTGCTGGCGGACCTGGGCCATTACGTCAGCGTGGGCGGGTTCCTCGGCAGTGCCAATCCCCAGGCTTTCAATGCGCTGATCAAGCGCCGTGGGTTTGGCGATGCCTTCATCCGTGTTCCCGGCGAAACCCGCAGCAACATCAAGATTGCCGAACAGGATGGGCGGGTCACCGACATCAATGCACCGGGGCCGCTGGTGACTGAAGAGGCGCTAAAAGCGCTGCTTAAGATGGTCGCGATCATTGGCCCGGAGTTCGATGCGGTGGTGGTGGCCGGTAGCCTGCCGCGCGGCGTCAGCCCGCAGTGGTTTACAGGTCTGCTGGAGGCGTTGAAGGACCTCGGGTTGAAAGTCGCCCTGGACACCAGCGGTGAAGCGCTGCGCCTGGGGTTGGAGGTTGGCCCGTGGCTGGTCAAGCCCAATACCGAAGAGTTGGCCGAGGCCCTGGGTAGCGCCACCGACGCCATCAGCCGCCTGCATCAGCAAGGCGTCGAACATGTGGTGGTCTCCGACGGGGCCGCAGGCGTGACCTGGTACCGCCCAGGTGCGGCGCTGCACGCCACGCCGCCCAAAGTGGCAGTGGCCAGTACCGTGGGCGCCGGCGACTCGCTGCTGGCCGGGATGCTCCACGGTTTGCTCAGTGGCGACACGCCGGAGCACACCCTGCGCCGGGCCACGGCAATTGCCGCGATGGCGGTGACACAGATTGGTTTTGGCATCAGCGATGACGCGCAGTTGGCGCGTCTCGAAAGCGGCGTCGATGTGCGCACGCTGACAGAACAATAAGAGGGTTTGTGATGAAGTTAGCCATTGTTACCGCCTGCCCGAACGGCATGGTCACCAGTGTGCTGTGCGCCCGCTTGCTGGACGCCGCCGCCCAGCGCATGGGCTTGCACACCAGTGTGGAAGTCGTCGATGTGCAACGCCCGGAGCGCCAGTTGTCCCAGGCGACGATTGATGATGCCGAATGGGTGCTGCTGGTCAGCAGCACCCCGGTGGATATGCAGCGGTTTGTCGGCAAGCGTGTGTTCCAGAGCACGCCGGCCCAGGCGTTGGCGGATGTCGAAGGCGTGTTGCGCCGGGGCGCCGAAGGGGCCCAGGTGTATGTCGCCAACGACGCCCCGGTGGCGGCCAAGGCTGCGCCGCGTATCGTTGCGATTACCGCGTGTCCCACTGGCGTGGCCCACACATTCATGGCCGCCGAAGCCTTGCAGCAGACGGCCCAGCGCCTGGGTTATGACTTGCAGGTCGAGACCCAAGGCTCGGTGGGCGCCCGCACGCCGTTAAGCCCGCAAGCGATTGCCGATGCCGATGTGGTGTTGCTCGCGGCCGATATCGAAGTCGCCACCGAGCGTTTTGCCGGCAAGAAGATTTACCGCTGTGGCACCGGCATTGCCCTCAAGCAATCCGAAGCCATCCTCAACAAGGCCCTGGCCGAAGGCGCAGTGGAAAGCGCGGCCAGCGGTGCAGCGGCCAAGGCCGAGAAAACCGGCGTCTACAAACACCTGCTCACCGGCGTGTCGTACATGCTGCCGATGGTGGTGGCGGGGGGCTTGCTGATCGCCTTGTCGTTTGTATTTGGCATCCATGCCTTCGAACAGCCCGGCACCTTGGCGGCGGCGCTCAAATCCGTGGGTGACCAGGCGTTCCTATTGATGGTGCCGTTGCTGGCGGGCTACATCGCCTACTCGATTGCCGACCGTCCTGGCCTTGCGCCCGGCATGATCGGCGGGCTGCTGGCGGGCACGCTGGGGGCTGGGTTTATCGGCGGCATCCTCGCCGGTTTCGTCGCCGGGTATTGCGTCAAGCTGATCAGCCGGGCGGTGCAACTGCCCCAGAGCCTGGAAGCGCTCAAGCCGATCCTGATCATCCCGCTACTGGCGAGCCTGTTTACCGGCTTGGTGATGATCTACCTGGTGGGCCCACCGGTCGCCCGCTTGCTCACGGGCCTGACGGATTTCCTCAGCACCATGGGCACCACCAACGCGGTGCTGCTGGGCATTCTGCTCGGCGGCATGATGTGCGTGGACTTGGGCGGGCCGATCAACAAGGCGGCCTATGCGTTCTCGGTCGGCCTGCTGGCGGCCTCGAGCGGTGCGCCGATGGCGGCGACCATGGCCGCCGGCATGGTGCCGCCGATTGGCATGGGCATCGCCACGTTGCTGGCCCGGCGCAAGTTCGCCCAGACCGAGCGCGAGGCCGGCAAGGCGGCGATGATCCTGGGCCTGTGCTTTATCTCCGAAGGCGCGATTCCCTTCGCCGCCAAAGACCCGCTGCGCGTGATTCCGGCCAGCATCGCCGGTGGTGCGTTGACCGGTGCGCTGTCGATGTACTTCGGCTGCAAACTCGCCGCGCCCCATGGCGGCTTGTTTGTGTTGGTGATTCCGAATGCAATGAACCATGCGTTGTTGTACTTGTTGGCGATTGTGGCGGGCAGTGTGTTGACCGGCTTGGTGTATGCCCTGCTCAAGCGACCGGAAGCGGCCGAGCTGGCCGTGACTGCCTGACCAAGACCCTGTAGGAGCGAGCTTGCTCGCGAAGAACTCAAAGGCGCCGCGTTCATTCAGCAAGCCCGCGTGATCGTTGACGTTTTTCGCGAGCAAGCTCGCTCCCACAGTTGGCACCTGTCATCTGCGCTTCATCCCATCATGCTTAAGTGGCCCTTTTGATACTCAAGAGGGCATCCTGCATGAGCCACTTCGATCTCGGTCGCCGCCGTGTGATGCAAGCTGTGGGCGCTGGCCTGTTGTTGCCGGGCCTGGCGCCGGCGGTGATCGCTTCGGTGAAGGACCGACCGCAACTCACTGACGGCGTGCAGTCGGGCGACCTGCAGGGCGACCGCGCGATGATCTGGAGCCGCAGCGACCGCCCGGCGAAGATGGTGGTGGAGTGGGACACCCGCAGCGTGTTCAGCAACCCGCGCCGATTCGTCTCGCCCCTGGCTGACAGCCGCACCGACTTTACCGCCCGTGTCGAACTTACGGGGCTGCCGGTCGACCAGGCGATTTTCTACCGCGTGCATTTCGAAGACGCCCAGACCGGCATTGCCAGTGAACCCTGGTTTGGCCACTTGCGCAGCGTGCCGCAGCAGCGTCGCGATATCCGCTTTGTGTGGAGCGGCGACACCGTCGGCCAAGGCTTCGGCATCAACCCGGACATCGGTGGCATGCGCATCTATGAAGCCATGCGCTTGCGTCTGCCGGACTTTTTTATCCACAGCGGCGACACCATCTATGCCGACGGCCCGGTCCCCGCCCAGCTCACCACCGAAGGCGGGCGCATATGGCGCAACATCACCACCGAAGCCAAGAGCAAGGTCGCGGAAACCCTCGATGAATATCGCGGCAATTACCGCTACAACCTGCTGGATGAAAACGTGCGCCGCTTCAATGCCGAGGTGCCGCAGATCTGGCAGTGGGACGATCACGAGGTGATCAACAACTGGTCATCGAGCAAGCAGTTGGATGAGCGTTACCAGACCCGCGACATCAACACCCTGGTGGGGCGTGCCCGCCAGGCCTGGCTGGAATATTCACCCATGCGCCGACAGAGCGCCGACGCTGGCGGGCGCATTTATCGCAAGCTCAGTTATGGGCCGCTGCTGGATGTGTTTGTGTTGGATATGCGCAGCTATCGCGGGCCCAATGACGACAACCTGGGCGCTGAAAAGCCCTTCCTCGGGCGTGAACAGTTGGACTGGCTCAAGCGCGGGCTCAAGGCCTCGCAAGCGCAGTGGAAGGTGGTCGCTGCCGACATGCCCATCGGCCTGGGCGTGCCCGACGGGGAAGTCAGCCCCGGCGTGGCGCGTTGGGAAGCGATCGCCAATGGCGACCCTGGCCCGGCGCAAGGGCGTGAGCTGGAGATTGCCGAGCTATTACGGTTCCTGCATGTGAATAAGGTGCGCAACCATGTGTGGCTGACGGCTGATGTGCATTACTGTGCGGCGCATCACTACCACCCGGACCGCGCGGCGTTCCAGGATTTCGAACCGTTCTGGGAGTTTGTGGCGGGGCCTTTGAATGCGGGAAGCTTCGGGCCCAACCCACTGGATAAAACCTTTGGCCCGCACGTGGTGTTCCAGAAGGCGCCACCGGCACAGAACACCTCGCCGTTTGCGGGTTTCCAGTTTTTTGGTGAAGTGCAGATTGATGGGCAGACGGGAGAGTTGACGGTGATGCTGCGTGATCTCGATGGCGTCTCGGTGTTCGAGCAAAAGCTGCAACCGGCCTGATTGGAATGCGATCAAAACTGTAGGAGCGAGCTTGCTCGCGAAAAACTTAACGACGCCGCGTTATTCAGGAAGCCCGCGTTATCGTTGACGTTCTTCGCGAGCAAGCTCGCTCCTACAGAAGGCAGGTATTAGCAGGGTCAGTAGACATCCCGACGATAGCGGCCCTGTTCGATCAGGCGCTCCAGCGCCTCATTGCCCAGGATGTCTACCAGTGCCTGATCCACCCCCGTCGCCATCCCTTGCAAGCTGCCACATACATAAATCGCCGCGCCATCCGCCAGCCATTTACGCAGCACATCCGCTGATTCGCGCAAACGGTCCTGTACGTAGATCTTCTCCTCTTGATCACGGGAAAATGCGAGGTCCAGCAGGGCCAGGTCTCCACTGGCGAGCCAGCCTTGCAGTTCGTCCTGGCACAGGTAGTCGTGGGCGATATTGCGTTCGCCAAACAGCAGCCAGTTACGCTGCTGGCCGTCGGCAATGCGTGCTTTGAGCAAGCTGCGCAGGCCCGCAAGCCCGGTGCCGTTGCCCAGCAGAATCAGTGGCACAGGCGCGTCGGGCAAATGGAAGCCGCTGTTGCGTCGCAGGCGCAGGCTGATGGCCGAGCCGAGGGCGGCGTGTTCAGTCAGCCAGCCGGAGCCAAGCCCCAGGCTGCCGTCGGGGTGGCGCTCCTGGCGCACGATCAACTCCAGCACACCGTCGCTGGCAATTGAGGCGATGGAGTATTCGCGCATGCCCAGCGGTACCAACGCGTCCACCAGTGCCTGGGCGTGCAGGCCGACCAGGTGCGTGCGGTTGTCCGGCAGTTGGCGCGTGGCCAGGGCCTGATCAAGGGTGTGGGCCACGCCGTCAATCACCACGCTGTCGCTGCCGACCAAGCCCAGGCCGGCCAGGAAGTGTTCGATAGCCCACGGGCAATTGCGCGGCAGCACTTCCACCAGGTCGCCGGCCAGCCAGCTGTGCGCAGATGTGGACATGAGGCCCAGCAGGTAGACGGGCGAGCCGACACTGTCGGGGTTGAGCAGAGTGCGTTGGCTCAGGGTCCAGTTTTCGTACTGGGCCGTCGGCCAGGCCGCTGCCGGAGCATGCCCGGTGAGCTGGCCTAGCTGCTGCTGCCAGGTCTGCAGCGCCAGGGTGTCGCCGCTGTCGACTTCCACCGGGGCAAACAGCGGGGTACCGCCCTGGTTGGTCAGCCAGAAATGCAGGCGGCGGGCAAAGCCACAAAAATGTTCATACTGCCGGTCACCCAGGGCCAGCACCGAGTAGTTCAAGCCTTTGAGGGGCAGCGCCTGGCCGAGCACGCTGCGCTCGAAACCACGGGCGCTGTCGGGGGCTTCACCGTCGCCAAAGGTACTGACCACAAACAGCGCGTTCTGCGATTGGCTGAGGTCGTCGCGGCTGACACTGCCCAGGGGCTGCACCTTCACCGCCAGGCCCGCAGCCTGTAATTGCCCGGCCGTTTGCCAGGCCAGTTGTTCGGCAAAGCCGCTCTGGCTGGCGAAGCCGATCAGCCAGGCCGGCGCATCGCTGTGGTTGTCTGTCAGACCTTTGCGGGCATCGCGGACCTGGCGTTTTTTACGGCGTCGGTCCAGGTACAGCAGCCAGCCAGTGATGAAAAACAGCGGCATAAGCAGTGAGCTGACGGTGAGGATAATCCGCCCGGCCAGGCCGAAATAGCTGCCGGTGTGCAGCGCGTACACACTGGTCAGCAACTGCGCCTTGAGGCTTTTGCTGGCGTAGCGCTCGTGGGATTTGACCTCGCCGGTGGCCGGGTCCAGGTTGATCTGGTTCAGCGCACGGTCATGGGGCGATGAAGTGAGCAGGTAATACACGGTGGCCGTTTGCCCGGCGACCGCAGGCATCCGAATGTTGTAGGCGCTCAAGTCGGGGCCGGCGTTGCTGTAGATGCTGCTCCAGATCGCGTCGTAGTTGGCCACCGGAGCCGGGCCTGCGGGGGCTGGGCCGCGCTTGCGCATGCGCTCGTTTTGCGGCGCGTCCGACAGCAGTTGGGTCACGCCACGGTTGTACCAGTCGTAGGACCAATACAGCCCGGTCAGCGCCGCCAACAGATAAAACAGCAGGCACCAGGTGCCGAATACCGAGTGCAGGTCCCAATTGAAACTGCGGCCCTTTTTGCGCCAGTCCAGGGTCAGCCAGACACGCCAGCTTTTCACCTGGCGCGGCCAGCGCAGGTACAGGCCGGAGAGGCAGAAGAACAACAGGATCAGGGTGCAGGCGCCGGTGATGTTGCGCCCGGTGTCACCGATGGCGAGGAAGCGGTGCAGTTGCAGGATAAAGCCGAACAGATCCTGGCCGACCGCGTCGCCCATGTAGTCGCCGGTGTACGGGTCAAAGTAGCGCATCTGGCCACGGCGCTCGCCCGGTGGCGGGGTGAAGGACACGCGGCCGGCGTTGCCGCTTTCACGTTCTACCCATAGCATGGCCACGGTCTTGCCTTCGGCGGCTTCCAATTTGCGTACCAGTTCGGCGGGCGGCAGTACACCGGCCTCGCGTTTCTGCACGCTCAACACGGTGGGGTTGAGCGCCCGCAGGATCTCGTCCTGGAACGAGTACGCGGCCCCGGTGACCCCCATCAAGGCCAGCACCAGCCCGGCCGTGATGCCGAAGAACCAATGCAACTGGAACAGGGTTTTCTTCAACACGTCGGAGCGCCTCGCTTAGCTGGATATCTGATCACGGCGCGCATTATGCCGTGAGTTGCCGGGAAACACGCAAAAGCCCCACGCATCCGATGTGTGGGGCTTCTGGTTGAACCTTGACCGCTTTTAGAAGTGGAAGCTGGTGGTCAACAGCGCCGTACGACCGGCCGCCTGGTTGGCGAAGTGCGTGGAGAAAGCCTTGTCGTAGTAGGTCTTGTCGGTCAGGTTCTGCACGTTCAGTTGCAGGTCGACGTTCTTGGTCAGCTTGTAGCTGGCCATGGCGTCGTAGCGGGTGTAGGAGGGCACATACACCGTGTTGCCGACATCACCGTAAACCTCATCGACATAGAAGGCGCCGCCGCCGATGGTCAGCTTGGGCGTAACGTCGTAGGTGGTCCACAGGCTGAACGAGTTCTTTGGCGTGTTGGGCATCTGGTTGCCTTTGCTGGAGCCAGCACTCACCACACCGTTACGCCCGTTGAGGCCGGATTTGACCAGTTCGCTGTCCAGATAGCTGTAGCCCGCGAACACCTGCCATTGATCGGTGATTTTGCCGCTGGCGGACAACTCGATGCCGTCGACCTGGGATTCACCGGCGTTCTGGTAGGTGAGTGCATCCACCAGGATGCGGGTGTTTTTCTTCTCGGTGCGGAACACGGCTGCGGTCAGGGACAGGCGGTCGTGGAACAGGTCCCACTTGGTGCCCAGTTCGTAGTTGACGGTTTCTTCTGGCTGCAAGTCGCTGGTGGCGGCACCGGCAGACAGTGGGTTGCCGTCGGAACCTTCGCCTATCAGGCCACCGGCTGGCGTGGCCGATGTGGCGTACGAGGCGTAGATGCTGCCGTTCTCCACCGGCTTCCAGACCAGGCCGGCCTGCCAGTTGAAGAACTGACTGTCGTCCTTGATCTTGCTGCGGGCTTTTACCGTCGCGCTCGGCACTGCGTTGGTGTTGGCTTCGGTGTCAAAGGTGTCGTAGCGCAGGCCCACGTTCAGCAGCCATTTCGGATCGAGCTCGATGGTATCGAACACGTACGCGGCGCGGCTGGTGGCTTTGGTGTTGGTGCCCATATAGTTGCGCGCAATGCTGCCGTTCCAGGCGTCGTCCGGGTTCGGGTTGCTCAGCGACGTGCACTGGCCGCCCAGGCTGCCCTTGGCCGTTGTGCACACCGGGTTGGCGTTAGGGCTGACGGTGTAGCCGCTGACACGGGTTTCTTCGCCGGTAAATTCCAGGCCAGTGGAGTAAGTGTGCTTGAAGCCCAGGGCCTGGAAGCTGCCAAACAGGTCAGTCTGGTTGGTGGTTGTGGTCGTGGTGGAGACACGGCTGTTGGCGCGACGCCAGACGGTGCCGTAGCGGTTGACGTTGAACTTGCTGTCATCCGGCTGAGTGAGCACATAGTCCTGGCCGGTGCTGCCATGACGCAGGGTGTTCTTGAGCGTCATGTTGTCGTTCAGGTCGTGCTCGATGGAGAACGTGCTGATGTCGGCGCGGGTCTTGCGGAAGTCACGGCTTTTCAAACCGTAGAAGTTGTTGCTGTCGCCGCCGTCGTTGGGTTTGTCATGCGCGTGGGCCGTGGCGGTCGCTGAGCCATAGCCATACGGAATCCCCGAATCCGGCAGGTCATCACTTTCCATATGGTAATAGCTGAGGTTGACGCGGGTCGGTGTGCCCAGGCCGAAAGTAAGGGACGGCGCCACGCCCCAACGGTCGTAATTCACCGCGTCGCGACCCGCCACGTTTTGTTCATGGCTCATCAGGTTCAGGCGGAATGCCGCGCTGTCGTCCAGGAACTGGCGGTTCACGTCGAGCACGTAGCGGCGGGTCTGGTCGGAACCGTAGGTAAAGCCGCCGTTGGTGAAGTCACGCGCTTGAGGGGTCTTGCTCACCAGGTTGAGGCTGCCACCGGCCGAGCCACGGCCGCCGAAGGAAGAGTTCGGGCCTTTGCTGACTTCGATGGACTCGATGTCGAAGATCTCGCGGCTCTGGCCGCCGGTATCGCGCACGCCATCGAGGTAGGTATCGCCCTGGGCATCGAAACCACGGATGAACGGACGGTCGCCCTGGGGGTTGCCACCTTCACCGGCGCCGAAGGTGATACCCGGTACGGTGCGCAAGGCATCCTGCAACGAGGTGGCGGCGGTGTCCTTGAGCACCTGCTGCGGCACCACCGTGACCGAACGCGGCGTGTCCACCAGCGGCGCGGTGTACTTCTGCGACGAGGCTTTTTCCACCTGGTAGGAGGTGTTGTCCTGCTCTTGGCCGGTGATGTTGGTGGCGCCGAGGGAGATAGGGTTGCGCTCGCCTTTTGGCTCGGTATTTTCAGCCGCCTGCGCCAGGTGGGCGGCGGAGCCGGCACTCAGGGCAACGCCGATGGCCGAAGCCAGCATGCGTGGTGAACTGACCGGTATTTTTAGAATAGTGCGCGACATGACGTGTCCCTTCCCCAAGGATGTGAGGCCGCGGAATATAGGGCCAACAAGACTTTGTATCAATTGCGAGATATTGCTATTTGCATCAAATTTACATTCTTTACACTTTTTCTTTACGGAATTTGCCTTCTCGTTCGTCCCCGTGTTTTACAGAGAGGATAAGAATCAATACCATTGGCGCCTCTTTGATCGCAGGTATTGCCCCATGTTGCTGCACATTCCCGGCCTGTTCTCTCGCGAGGAGGTGCTGCGCATTCGCCAGGCCCTGGAAGAGACCGAATGGGCTGACGGCAAAATCACCGCCGGGCACCAGTCGGCCAAGGCCAAGCACAACCTGCAATTGCCCGAAGGCCACCCTCTGGCCAAGGAAATCGGTGCGGCGATGCTGGAACGGTTGTGGAGCAACCCGCTGTTCATGTCCGCTGCGCTGCCGCATAAAGTCTTCCCACCATTGCTCAACTGCTACACCGCAGGCGGCAGTTTCGACTTTCATATCGATAACGCCGTGCGCCAACCCAAAGGCAGCCATGAGCGCGTGCGCACCGACCTTTCGTCCACGCTGTTCTTCAGCGACCCCGACGACTACGACGGTGGCGAACTGGAAATCCAGGACACGTTCGGCCTGCAGCGGATCAAGCTCCCCGCCGGCGACATGGTGCTGTACCCCGGCTCCAGCCTGCACAAGGTCAACGCGGTGACCCGTGGAGCGCGCTATGCCTCGTTCTTCTGGACCCAAAGCCTGGTGCGCGAAGACAGCCAGCGCACCTTGCTGTTCGAGATGGACGGCGCGATCCAGCAATTGACCCGCGATGTGCCCGACCACCCGGCGCTGATCCAGCTCACCGGCACCTACCACAACCTGTTGCGCCGCTGGGTCGAGGTCTGAGCATGGGCTTTTTATTGCGCCGCGAAGAAGTGCTCAACGTCGAGCAATTACAAAGCATGCTCGATGATTCCCCGGTGCGCGCCGCCCAGGCCATCCTGATCGCCGCCAAGGCAGGGGTGGTCGATGCCCAGGCCCTGCTCGGGCAAATCTTGCTGCAAGGGCGCGGCATCGAGCGCGATGAGGCCCTGGCACTGCGCTGGTTCCAGATTGCCGCGCAGGGCGGGCACCTGATGGCGCGCAATATGATCGGGCGTTGCCGGGAGCATGGCTGGGGCTGCGCCGTCGATGAAGCCGCAGCCGCGCGGGAATATCGCCTGGCGGCACACGCCGGGTTGGATTGGGGGCAGTACAACTACGCCAACCTCTTGGCTACCGGTCGCGGCATTGAGCAAGACCAGGCCCAAGCGCTGACGCTTTATCGCCAGGCCGCAGTGCAGGGCCACGCCAAGTCGATGAACCTGCTGGGGCGTTATCTGGAAGACGGCCAGTATTGCCCCAGGGATCTAGAGACAGCCGTTGAATGGTACCGACGCTCCGCCGAAGCCGGGGATTTTCGGGGGCAGTTCAGCTATGCAGCGGTGCTGGCGGACAGAGGGAAGATCGACGCTGCGCTGGAATGGCTGCGCAAGGCGTTGGCGGCTGGGAATTTCAAATTCCTGCGAACGGCGCACAAGGCGCTGGCACTGGCCAATGACCCGCAGATTCGCGCCATGGCCGAGGCTTATCAAGGGCACGCGGACCAATTGGAGAAAACGCTGTAGGAACCCGTTTCTACACATTCACGTGTTCCGGTTTGTCGATGAACGGCAAGGATCGAAGGTTGAAGCTCTGGCTTAAGTCACTATGATTAAGCTCGAATCATTTTTAATCGCCTGCTTGTCATTTATCCGCAGAGAGAGTTTTCATGGGTGCCGAAACCAAAGTAATGACAGCTCATATTCCCACTGCCCTTGCTCAGAAAGTTGACCAGATGGCCGCGCGAATGGATCGCTCACGCGGATGGGTGGTGAAACAGGCCCTCGCTGATTGGGTCGATCAAGAAGAAGAGCGCAGCCGGCTGACGCTTGAGGCTATGGCAGATGTAGATGCGGGGCGCGTGATCGATCACCAGGCAGTGCAGGCCTGGGCAGATAGCCTGAGCACCGATTCGCCGCTACCGGTACCGCGCTGATGGAGCTGAGGTGGACAAGTAAAGCCTTATCCGACCTGGCTCGATTATATGACTTCCTCTCTGTTGTAAACCGCGAAGCTGCCGCCCGCATCGTGCAGTCACTGTCTCAAGCGCCCGACACGCTGCTCGATAATCCGCGCATCGGTGAGAGAATTGAAGAGTTTTCACCGCGCGACGTAAGAAGACTTTTAGTCGGCCATTACGAAATGCGCTACGAAATTCAACAGTCGACACTCTACATTCTACGGTTATGGCACGTTCGCGAAGATCGCTGAGGGCGCGTACCACAGACAGAAAAAAGCCCATGAAACGTCATGGGCTTTTTAGTTATAACCGTCTTATTACACGTAAAACGACTTCAACGGCGGGAACCCGTTGAACTCAACCGCGCTGTAGCTGGTGGTGTAGGCACCGGTCGACAACCAGTACAGACGATCACCAATGGCCAGGTTCAGTGGCAGGCCGTACTTGTAGTTTTCGTACATGATATCGGCGCTGTCGCAGGTCGGGCCGGCGATGACCACTTCTTCCATCTCGCCTTTCTTCTCGGTCCAGATCGGGAACTTGATGGCTTCGTCCATGGTTTCGATCAGGCCGGAGAACTTGCCCACATCCGTGTACACCCAACGCTCGACGGCGGTACGCGACTTGCGCGCCACCAGTACCACTTCGCTGACCAGGATGCCGGCGTTGGCGATCAGCGAACGACCAGGCTCCAGGATGATTTCCGGCAGGTCGTCACCGAAGTCTTCCTTGAGGAAACGGATGATTTCTTCAGCGTAGGTTTCCAGGCTGTTGGTGCGGGTGATGTAGTTGGCCGGAAAGCCGCCGCCCATGTTGATCAGCTTCAGGTGAATGCCGTCTTCTTCTTTCAGGCGTTCGAAGATCACCTTGACCTTGGCGATGGCCGCGTCCCACACGCTGATGTCGCGCTGTTGCGAGCCAACGTGGAACGAGATGCCGTAAGGCACCAGGCCCAGGTCGCGGGCGAGGATCAGCAGGTCCATGGCCATGTCGGTCTGGCAACCGAATTTGCGCGACAGCGGCCAGTCAGCAGTGGTCGAGCCTTCGGTGAGGATGCGCACATACACTTTCGAACCCGGCGCGGCCTTGGCGATGTTGCGCAGGTCGGCTTCGGAGTCGGTGGAGAACAGGCGCACGCCCTTCTCATAGAAGTAGCGGATGTCCTTGGATTTTTTGATGGTGTTGCCGTAGCTGATGCGGTCGGCGCTGACGCCGCGGTCCATGACCTTGTCCAGCTCGTAGATCGAAGCGATGTCGAAGCTCGAGCCTTTGTCTTTCAACAGGTCGATGATCTCGACGGCCGGGTTGGCCTTGACGGCGTAATACACCTTGGCGAATTCGAAACCGGCGCGCAGGTCATCGTAGGCCTGGCTGATCATCGCGGTGTCGATCACCACGAACGGGGTTTCTTGCTTGTCGGCGAACGCCTTCATTTTGTCAAAAGTGGCGCGCGCGAAATAATCTTCGACGTTGATCGACATGCTGGGAACTCCTAAGGGCAAACTGAAATTAGCAATGGGTGCAAATGAACGTCCTCCGTATCCCCACTTTGGTTCGCCTACTTCCCAAGGCATGTCGCCGAAAGCAAAAAGGCCACGGGGTAAGTTGCCCTTGGCCTTGCTGTCTCGTCGTCAGTACTTGAGCCGGATGGATCGTTTCCAGCATGGACGTTCGGCGCGAACTTTAGGGCTTGGCGGGCGTGGGATCAACTAAAAATGTCGCGTTTTTGCACGCGTTCGTCGCGCGGCCACGTGCAGCTACTTATGTAACCGACCGGTGTGACGGATTGATGTTCCCCGGATGGGGCCAATCAGATGGATTTGCGGTGTATTCATCGCAGGCAAGCCAGCTCCCACAGGGGAATGCATTCCAACATGAGAACGCAGTTCAAAATGTGGGAGCTGGCTCGCCTGCGATAGCGATCTATCAGGCCAAAGCAGTTTCGGCAGGGGAAACGATGCTGGTCTTGCCCCCACGGGACTTACCAGAACTCAGGTACTCGGCAATCGACTCCTGGGTCACTTCCCCAAGGAACACCCGCTCCGCATCCATCACCGGCAACCACGAGCGGTTGAACTCGTACATACGCGACAGCAGGATGCGCAAATGCTCGTCATACGCCGCCGTGGCGTTGAACTCGCGCAGGTACTGGCCGCAGGTGCCTGCCTGGCGGTGCAGATCGCGGCGGCGAACATAGCCCAACGCCTTGTTCTCGGCGCAGGTGACCACCACGTAGCGGCGGTCATGCTCGTCCATCAGCTCCAGGGCATCGGCCACCGGGGTTTCCGGGCTCACCGACGGGGCGTTGTCCGCCGCGTCTTCTGCTTTCACCAGCAGCAGGCGCTTGAGGGTGCTGTCCTGGCCCACGAAGTTGCTGACGAACTCGTCGGCCGGGTGCGCCAGCAGCGTGTCCGGGTGGTCGATCTGCAGCAGCTTGCCGGCACGGAAGATGGCGATCTTGTCGCCCAGTTTGATGGCTTCGTCGATGTCGTGGCTGACCATGATCACGGTCTTGTTCAGCGCCCGCTGCATCTCGAAGAACTCGTTCTGGATCATCTCGCGGTTGATCGGGTCGACCGCGCCGAACGGCTCATCCATCAGCAGCAGCGGCGCATCCGCCGCCAGGGCACGGATCACACCGATGCGCTGTTGCTGGCCACCGGACAGTTCACGCGGGTAGCGATGCAGGTACTGCTTGGGCTCCAGCTTGATCATGCTCATCAGTTCGCGGGCGCGGTCGTGGCATTTTTGCTTGTCCCAACCGAGCAGCTTGGGCACCACCACGATGTTTTCCTCGATGGTCATGTTGGGAAACAGGCCGATCTGCTGGATCACGTAGCCGATGTTGCGACGCAGGGTCACCTCGTCGAGGTCGGTGGTGTCTTCGCCGTTGATCAAAATCTTGCCCGAGGTGGGCTTGATCAGGCGGTTGATCATTTTCAGCGTGGTGCTCTTGCCGCAGCCCGAGGGCCCCAGGAATACGCAGATCTCGCCTTCGTTGACGGTCAGGCTTACATCGTTGACGGCGGTGACAGTCTTGCCGTTGCTTTGAAAAGTCTTGGACAGGTTTTGAAGTTCGATCATTTGAGCAATCCTTTTGGAGTCAGCGAGCGTTGCAGCCATTGCAGAAGCAGGTCGGCGAAGATGGCCAGAAGGCTGACCAGCACGGCGCCGACGATCAGCATCGACATGTCGCTGCGGCTGATGGAAGCCAGAATCAGTACACCCAGGCCACCGGCGCCGATGGTGGCGGCGATGGTCATCACACCGATGTTCATCACCACGGCGGTGCGTACGCCAGCGAGAATCACCGGCACCGCAATCGGCAGTTCGACCATGCGCAGGCGCTGGCCAAAGGTCATGCCGATGCCGCGTGCGGCTTCGCGAATGCCTGGCTCTACGCCGGTCAGCGCGAGGTAGGTGTTACGCATGATCGGCAGCAGGGAGTAGAGGAATACGGCCGTGATCGCCGGCATTGGCCCCAGGCCCTGGCCGAACTTGGAGTAGAACGGCAGCAGCAGGCCGAACAGGGCAATGGAGGGCACCGTCAGCAGCACCGTGGCACTCGCTTGCAGGGGACCTGCCAGGGTCGGAAAGCGCGTCATCAGAATGCCCAGGGGCACGCCGATAAAGATCGCGAGGATCACGGCGATGCCGACTAGGGTGATGTGCTGCCAGGTCAAGTGCAGGACTTGGGCCCAATCAAGATGGGAAAAGGCGTTCAAAAATTCCATGTCTTCTCCTTTTTAGTTGATTGGATGTTGGCGCAGGAAATCGGCGGCAACGGCGGACGGGCTTTCATGGTCGACGTCGACCCGTGCATTGAGCTGACGCATGGTTTCATCGTCGAACAGATTGGCCAAAGGCTTGAGCTCGGCAGCCAGTTGCGGGTGTTTGTCGAGGTATTCCTGGCGGATCACCGGGGCTGCGGTGTAGTCGGGGAAGTAGTGTTTGTCGTCTTCCAGCAGCTTCAACTTAAAGGCGTTGAGGCGCCCGTCGGTGGTGTAGACCAAACCGGCGAATACCTGGCCGTTACGCAGCGCGGTGTAGACCAGGCCGGCGTCCATCTGCCGGGTGTTCTTGCGCGTCAGGTTCATGTCGTACAGCTTGACCATGCCGGCCAGGCCATCGGAGCGGTTGGCGAACTCGGTGTCCAGGGCGACCAGGCGATGCTCTTTGGTCTCCTGGGCCATGGCTTGGGTGAGGTCGCTGATGCTGTTGATCTCGGGATGTTCCTGCGCGACTTTCTCCGGCAGTGCCAGGGCGTAGGTGTTGCTGAAGCGCGACGGCGACAGCCAGACCAGGCCTTTTTTTGCGTCGAGTTCCTTGACCCGTGCGTAGGACTGTTCGCTGTCGAGTTTCTCGTCGATATGGTTGTAGGCCACCAGCGACACGCCGGTGTATTCCCAGATCAGGTCCAGTTGCCCGCTTTCCTGGGCACTGCGCGCCAGGTTGCTGCCCAGGCCGCCGGTCACGCGGGCGTCGTAGCCCTTGGTGCGCAGGTACTGGGAGGTGATTTCGGCGAGCAGGGTCTGCTCGGTAAACACCCGGGCGCCGATGCGGATCACGGGTTTTTCGGCGGCTTGTGCAATACCTGCAAGCAGCAGGACGCAGCCTAATATCAAGCTCAGTTTTTTCATGTGAATTCCTTTACCGGGCTTAAGACGGGCGCAACCCGCGTTCCAGCCAGAGGCGGCTGGCCATGGTCACCAGGCCATCAAGCAGCAATGCCAGCAGCGCGGTACACGCGGCGCCGAGCAACAGTTGCGGCTGGTTGTTCAGGGCGATGCCGGGGAATATCAGGCTGCCCAGGCTGTTGGCGCCAATCAGGAAGGCCAGCGGCGCGGTGCCGACGTTGATCGCCAGGGCCACGCGCACACCGCCGATGATGATCGGCACGGCGTTGGGCAGCTCCACGCGAAACAGCACCTGGCGCGGGGTCATGCCGATGCCAGTGGCGGCTTCTTTCAGGGAGCCCTGAACGTTTTTCAGGCCTTCGTAGGTGTTGCGCACGATGGGCAGGAGCGAGGCGAGGAACAGCGCGAAGATGGCCGGGCCGCTGCCGATGCCGAGGACGCCGAGGGCGATGGCCAGTACGGCCAGGGGAGGGACGGTGTTGCCGATGTTGAAGATTTGCAT
Source organism: Pseudomonas sp. L13 (assembly GCF_009935965.1). NCBI lineage: Bacteria > Pseudomonadati > Pseudomonadota > Gammaproteobacteria > Pseudomonadales > Pseudomonadaceae > Pseudomonas > Pseudomonas sp. L13. Next base: position 48,408 of record NZ_QODJ01000013.1, on the reverse strand, counting down.
GAAACGTTCTGCGCGCCCGACCATATTGGGTCGGCTGAGCAGGATACCGGCGGGGATGCCCACAATCAGGGCTGCCAGCATGGAGACTAGGACGAGAATCAGGTGAGCTTGCAGGTAAAACAACAAATCGTCGCGGTACAGTTCGATCGTGTTGATGCCGATCCAGTGGACCAGCAGGGCCAGGAGAGCGACGACAACCACTGCTCCTATCAGCCCTTTGCCATAGCGAATAGCCACAGGCGGACTCCTTTTTTTCTTCTGTCGGCGAACACATTTCCGAGCGGCAGGGCCATGGCTGGCTGCCTTGGAATGGGTTCGCGAAAAGCAACTCGCCGATACTGGCAATGCAGTATGCGATCGAGCCATGAGCGCAGCCTCGTCAGGCTAACTTGCTGATTTTTCAGCCCCTGTTCCGAGTGCGATAGCAGGGGAGTGGACGTCTCTACCTTTTAAAAGGTTCCACACTTGGGCGCATTTAGCCACCCCCAATGGGCTCAACGGTGGTCCGTACCCTCGCGTTTGCGCTATACTCGCCGCCCTTTTTTGACTCACCTGCCAGGCGATTTCCCATGACCCACCAGGCCGCCGAAGTCGCGAAACGCCGCACTTTCGCCATTATTTCCCACCCCGATGCCGGTAAAACCACCATCACCGAAAAGCTGTTGCTGATGGGCAAGGCAATCACGGTGGCCGGCACGGTGAAATCGCGCAAATCCGACCGCCATGCCACCTCTGACTGGATGGAAATGGAAAAGCAACGGGGTATTTCCATTACCACGTCGGTCATGCAGTTCCCGTATCGCGAGCACATGATCAACCTGCTCGACACTCCGGGGCACGAAGACTTCTCCGAAGACACCTACCGCACCCTCACCGCGGTGGACTCGGCGCTGATGGTCCTTGACGGCGGTAAAGGCGTCGAGCCACGTACCATCGCGCTGATGGACGTGTGCCGTCTGCGTGACACGCCGATTGTCAGCTTCATCAACAAACTCGACCGCGATATCCGCGACCCCATCGAGCTGCTGGATGAAATCGAAGCCGTCCTGAAGATCAAGGCCGCGCCGATCACCTGGCCGATTGGTTGCTACCGCGACTTCAAAGGCGTTTACCACCTGGCCGACGACTACATCATTGTCTACACCGCTGGCCACGGTCATGAACGCACCGAAACCAAGATCATCGAGAAGCTCGACTCCGATGAAGCCCGCGCCCACCTGGGTGACGAGTACGACCGTTTCGTCGACCAGCTGGAACTGGTGCAGGGTGCCTGCCATGAGTTCAACCAGCAGGAATTCCTCGACGGCCAACTGACGCCGGTGTTCTTCGGTACCGCGCTGGGCAACTTCGGTGTCGACCACGTGCTCGACGCTGTAGTGGACTGGGCGCCAAAACCCCTGGCCCGCGTTGCCAATGAACGCACCGTAGAGCCGGTCGAAGAGAAATTCACGGGCTTTGTGTTCAAGATCCAGGCGAACATGGACCCCAAGCACCGCGACCGTATCGCCTTCATGCGTATCTGCTCCGGCAAATACGAAAAAGGCATGAAGATGCGCCACGTGCGCACCGGCAAGGACGTACGCATCGGCGACGCCCTGACGTTCTTCTCCTCCGAGCGTGAACAGCTGGAAGAGGCGTTTGCCGGCGATATCATCGGTTTGCACAACCACGGCACCATCCAGATCGGCGACACCTTCACCGAAGGCGAAGCGCTTGGCTTTACCGGTATCCCGCACTTTGCCCCGGAACTGTTCCGCCGCGTGCGCCTGCGTGACCCGCTCAAGTCCAAGCAACTGCGCCAAGGCTTGCAGCAATTGGCCGAAGAGGGCGCCACCCAAGTGTTCTTCCCCGAGCGCAGCAACGACATCATCCTCGGCGCCGTGGGCGTGCTGCAGTTCGACGTGGTCGCCAGCCGCTTGAAAGAGGAATACAAGGTGGAGTGCTCCTATGAGCCGATCACCGTGTATTCGGCGCGCTGGATTGATTGCAGCGATAAGAAGAAGTTGGAAGAGTTCTCCAACAAGGCTGTGGAAAACCTGGCGATCGACGGCGGTGGTCACCTGACCTACCTGGCACCGACGCGGGTGAACCTGGCGCTGATGGAAGAGCGTTGGCCGGATGTGAAATTCCGTGCGACCCGCGAACACCATTAAGGTTTGAGCGGTTCAGAGAAGGGCGAAGCTGTGATGGCTTCGCCCTTTTTTATGGTCGCCCAAAGGCTAAGTGTGGGAGCGGGCTTGCTCGCGAAGGCGGTGGATCAGCCGACGCATCTGTTGAATGACGCCCCGCATTCGCAAGCAAGCCCGCTCCCACAGTTAATCTCGATTTGACCAGAAATTGGCGCAAACCCTTGATCAGAACTAGCTTCAAAGACTGGCGATGGTAATGGGTCTGTCGCGTGGGCTTTACCTACTGACTGGACGGAATCGATCATGAGTATTTTTCAACGAATAGTGCTGTTGATGAAAGTGCTGGTGCTGTTGTCGTTGGGGATGTCGACGGCCTGGGCGCATAACCCGGTGCAGAGCGCAGCGGTGGTGACGAGTGGCCAGGCATCGCACTTGCAGTTGGCCAAGTCCGAAGCCGAACCAGGCGATCAAGGCCAGGGCGGCAGCGAGGGTGATGATGACTCTACTACCAACGACACTGACAGCGACGACGCAGACGAAGGCGAAGGCGATAGCCAGACGTAGGCTCGCCAAGGGATAGCGCTTCAAACAACCAATGCCTTGGATAGGGTTCTCCAAGGCATTTTTATTGGTCGCCCCTTTCCTCAGAACGATGTGGTCACCGACGCGAAGTAAGCCCGACCCGGCTCATTGTAGGTCTGCGCCCCCGCATCGTCCGCGTTGCCTTTGCGCGACAGGCGCTTGTCCAGCAGGTTGTTGATGCCCACCCGCACGCTCAGGTTCTTGCTGAATTCGTAACCACTGCTCAGGCCCATCAACCCGTACGGATCGACATCCTGCTGGGCGCTGCGGTCATAGCTGTTGGCGCTGCGTGAGTTGAGTGTCGGCGCTTCCTGCTTGCCGTAATAGGTGCCGCTGACCTGGAATGACAGCTTGTCAGTGGCTTGCCAGTCCAGCGTGGTATTGACGGTGTACTTGGGGATGATGCTCAAGGGCTCGCCAGTGTCTTTGTCCTTGGAGTCGATCATGTAGGTCAGGTTGGTGTTCCAGTCCAAGTCATCGCGCAGGCTGATGAACAGGTTACCTTCAACGCCCTGTACCAAGGCTGGGCCGCTGTTTTCCCACTCCAATACACGTCGGCCGTTGCCCAGACGGAACGCCGCCTCGTTACTGGCGTTGATCTTGTTCTTGTAGTCATTACGGAAATACGTCGCACTGGTGCGCCAGGTGCCCTTGTCGAAAGCCAGGCCAATCTCCTTGTTGACGCTGATTTCCGGCTTCAGGTCGCGGTTGCCCACCAGGTAGCAACCGCCCATGTTGGCTTCGCTGGCGTTGCAGCCATTGCCCCGGCTGTACAGTAGATAGTTCGGGTTGGACTGGTACAGGTTGGGGGTTTTGTAGGCGCGGGCGATGCCGCCCTTGATGCTCAGTTCATCGGTCAACTGGTGCGAGGCGTTGAAGCTGGGGCTCCAGTTGCCGCCGTATTCCTCATGATCATCGAAGCGCAAGCCAGGCGTGATCACGGTCTTGCTGCCCAGCTCGATGTTGTCCTCGGCAAACAAGGCGTAGCTTGAAGCGGTGGTCTTGGTGCTGTTGCGGCTGACGCCCGGGATGGCGGGGACGCCGCCGGTGCCTGGGTCGTAAGTTTGCGGGCGCAAAGAGCCTGGGTCGTTCATCGATTCGTAGAGGTATTCGCTGCCCAGGGTCAGCACCTGTTCGGCACCGAGGCTCAGGGGCAGGTTGACCTCAGCGGTGGCCCGGGTATTGCGCAAGCGCGACTCGAAACGACCTGCACTGGCGGAGGGTGCGCCTTCGCCGGAACCGGCCAGGCCTTCGTTGAGGCGCTCGTTGCGGGTCAGGTCGTGGGTCAGCGTGGCAAGGGTCGAGCCCCAGTCGAATTCGCCGCGATGGGTGGCAGAAAAGCTGCTGCGTTGAATCACACTGGTTTCCTTGCCCACCAGGCTTTCCACGAACGCGCCACCGCCGTTGAGCATGGTATCGCCGGCGAAAATATTGCCCTGGCGGCTGTAGCTGGCTTCCAGGTCGAGGGTTTGCTCGGGGGTGAACTGCCAGCTCAGCAAGCCATTCACGTCTTTATTGCGCACGCCTTCGCGGCCGGCTACCAACGAGTCCGGCGTCGCTTGCGCTGCGCGGTTGATGTCGGCGTCATCGGCGTCCGTCTTGTTCAGGCCGCCATAGACGCGGAACGCCAGGGTGTCGGTCAATGGGCCGCTGAGGTTGAAGTTGGTGCGCTTGCTCGCGCCTTCGGCATCGTTTTCGGGGAAGGCGGTGTAGGCGGTCAGCGAGCCGTGCAGTTGGTCGGTGGGGCGTTTGGTGATGATGTTGATGACACCGCCCATGGCACCGGAGCCATAACGGGCGGCGGCCGGGCCGCGCAGGATTTCAATGCGTTCGACTTCTTCGGCCGGTACCCAGTTGGTTTCGCCACGGGTATCACGGTCGCCGCTCCAGCCATAACGCACGGCGTTGCGGGAGGTGGACGGCTTGCCATCGATCAGGATCAGGGTGTTTTCCGGGCCCATGCCGCGCAGGTCGATCTGGCGGTTATTGCCACGGCTGCCGCTGGAACTGTTGCCGGTCAGGTTCACACCCGGCTCGCGGCGGATGATCTCCGACAGATCGTTAGTGGGCGGGCGTTTCTTGATGTCTTCGGCGGTGATGATCGACACGCCGGGCGCTTGCTTGAGTTCTTCGGCGGCGGTGCCCAGTACACGTGTCTCGCCCAGCACCAGGGCTTGGGGCGTGCCATCCACAGGCAGGTCTGTCGCTTGGATCGGCACTTTGTCGCGCTCTTTTTCCACACTCTGCGCCAGTAGCGCGGGGGACGAAAGGGTAGCGATAAACGCCAGCGAGAGATGGCTGAGCCTGAATTGAGACGACATGTCCACAAAGTCCTTTAGGAGGGGCGATTGAACGAGAGGCGTCTGAATTTTTTTCGTGCATCCAGCGCTCTCCGTGCGCCGTAATGGTATTGATTCTCAAACAGAAGTAAATTGCATTTACAATCTATACACTTTTCAAAACGGTCTGGCTCAATGTTTTCAGGCGTTTTGGCATAGATTCAAACGGTATGTTTTTTGTTACAAGCGCGCAAAAAAAAGCCCCTCCGGCCAGACTGATGCGCAATCTGGTGGGAAGGGCGATGGAACTCATTGAAACCGCAGCCCCTTGTAGGAGCGAGCTTGCTCGCGAAGACCCATGGACACCGCGTTAAACCAGACTACCCGCGTTATCGTTGACGTTTTTCGCGAGCAAGCTCGCTCCTACAGGGGGAGGTTGTGTTGCTTCAGGCCACGAATTGCTCCGCGTAGTGGCAAGCCACCTGCCGGTTATCCAACGGACGCAACAGCGGCTCCTCGCTACTGCAGCGCTCAGTCGCATACGGGCAACGCTTGTGGAACGCACAGCCAGGCGGTGGGTTCAGCGGGTTGGGCAGTTCGCCGACAATCTTGATTTTCGGCTTGCTTGGGTCCGGGTGGATGGTGGGGGTGGCCGACAACAGCGCCTGGGTGTAGGGATGCAAAGGCCGTGCGTAGATGTCTTCCTTGGGACCCACCTCAACCGGGCGGCCGAGGTACATCACCATCACATCATCGGCAACGTGCTGCACCACCGCCAGGTTGTGGGAAATGAACACATAGGCGGTGTTGAATTCCTGCTGCAAATCCATGAACAGGTTAAGCACCTGGGCCTGGATCGACACGTCCAGCGCCGAGGTCGGTTCATCCGCCACCAGCACTTTGGGTTGCAGCATCATCGCCCGGGCCAACGCGATGCGCTGGCGCTGGCCGCCGGAGAACATGTGCGGGTAGCGCTGATAATGCTCAGGGCGCAAGCCCACTTGCTTCATCATCGCCTGCACTTTCTCGCGGCGCTCAGCGGCCGACAGGTTGGTGTTGATCAGCAACGGCTCGGCCAGTTGATCGCCGACTTTCTGGCGTGGGTTCAACGAGGCATAGGGGCTCTGGAACACCATCTGCACGTCTTTGCGCAATTGCTTGCGTTGAGCCTTGTCGGCGCCGGCCACTTCTTGCCCGGCGATTTTCAACGAGCCCGACGAGGGCTCTTCAATCAGCGTGAGGGCGCGGGCCAGGGTGGATTTGCCACAGCCCGACTCGCCCACCACGGCGAGGGTCTTGCCGGCTTCCAGCTCAAAAGACACGCCATTAAGGGCACGCACGGTGGCATGGCCCTTGAACAGGCCACGGGACACTTCGTAGTGACGGGTGAGGTCGCGGGCGGTAAGTACGACGGCCATTACGCCACCTCCTGGTTCAGCGGGTAGAAGCAGCGGGCAAGGCTGTTGCTTTTCGGATCAAGGCCCGGGCGCTGGGCTCGGCAGGAGTCCTGCACATACGGGCAGCGCGGCGACAGCAGGCAACCCTGCGGACGGTCATAGCGGCCCGGCACGATGCCCGGCAGCGTGGCCAGGCGCGTAGCCCCCAGGCTGTGCTCGGGAATCGCCTTGAGCAGCGCTTCGCTGTAAGGGTGCGCCGGAATGTCGAACAACTGCGGCACCTGGCCGACTTCCACGGCTTGGCCTGCGTACATCACGCACACGCGCTGGGCGGTCTCAGCCACTACCGCAAGGTCGTGAGTGATCAGCACCAGGCCCATGTTCTGCTCTTTTTGCAGGGCCAGCAGCAGTTCCATGATCTGCGCCTGGATGGTCACGTCCAGCGCGGTGGTTGGTTCGTCGGCGATCAGCAGTTTCGGCTCGCCAGCAATCGCCATGGCGATTGCCACGCGCTGGCTCATACCACCGGACAATTGGTGCGGGTAGGCGTCCATGCGGCTGGCGGCGCCTGGGATTTCGACTTTTTCCAGCAGCTCAATGGCGCGTTTGCGTGCTTGTTTGCCGGACATTTTCAAATGCAGGCGCAGCACTTCTTCGATCTGGAAACCCACGGTGTAGCTGGGGTTCAGCGCGGTCATCGGGTCCTGGAACACCATCGCCAGGTCTTTGCCGACGATCTGGCGGCGCTGGCGGTTGCTCAGCTTGAGCATGTCCTTGCCGTCGAAGTTCAGGGCATCGGCGGTGACGATGCCGGGATGCTCGATCAGGCCCATCAGCGCCATCATGGTCACGGATTTACCCGAACCCGACTCGCCAACGATCGCCAGTACTTCGCCTTTGTCGACCGAAATGTCGAGGCCATCGACCACCGGCACGGCGGTCTTGTCGCCGAAGCGCACGTTGAGATTCTTGATTTCTAACAGTGACATGGGAATCTCCTCAGGCGGCGTTCTTGAGTTTCGGGTCCAGCGCGTCGCGCAGGCCGTCACCCATCAAGTTGATTGCCAGCACGCTGAGCAAAATGGTCAAGCCAGGCAGGCTCACCACCCACCAGGCGCGTTCGATGTAGTCTCGGGCCGAAGCCAGCATGGTGCCCCACTCAGGGGTTGGCGGTTGTACGCCAAGGCCCAGGAAGCCCAGGGCCGCGGCATCGAGAATCGCCGAGGAAAAGCTCAAGGTCGCCTGTACGATCAGCGGCGCCATGCAGTTAGGCAGCACGGTGATGAACATCAGGCGTGGCAGGCCGGCACCGGCGAGGCGGGCGGCGGTCACGTAGTCGCGGTTCAGTTCGCCCATTACTGCGGCGCGGGTCAGACGCACGTAGGACGGCAACGACACGATGGCGATGGCGATCACGGTGTTGATCAGGCCAGGGCCGAGGATGGCGACAATCGCCACGGCCAGCAGCAGCGACGGCAGGGCCAGCATGATGTCCATCAGGCGCATGATGGTCGGGCCGAGCAAGCGCGGGAAGAACCCGGCGAACAGGCCCAGCAGGATGCCCGGGATCAGCGACATCACCACCGACGACAAACCGATCAGCAACGACAGGCGCGAGCCCTGGATCAGGCGCGAGAGCAAGTCACGGCCCAGTTCGTCGGTGCCCAGCAGGAACTGCATCTGCCCGCCTTCCAGCCATGCCGGCGGGGTGAGCAGGAAGTCGCGGTATTGCTCGCTGGGGTTATGCGGGGCAACCCACGGGGCGAAGATCGCGCAGAACACGATCAGCAACATGAACAGCAGGCCGGCAACCGCGCCTTTGTTCTTGGAGAAGGCTTGCCAGAATTCTTTGTACGGAGACGGGTACAGCAGGCTCTGATCGACTGCTGACACTTGAGTAGGTGTGGTCATGGTCATGATCTCAGCGCTGGTGACGGATGCGTGGGTTGGCGAAGCCGTAGAGGATGTCCACCACGAAGTTCACCAGGATCACCAGGCAGGCGATCAGCAGAATGCCGTTTTGCACCACCGGGTAGTCCCGCGCGCCAATGGCTTCGATCAGCCATTTGCCGATGCCGGGCCACGAGAAGATGGTTTCGGTCAGTACCGCACCGGCCAGCAGCGTGCCGACTTGCAGGCCGACCACGGTGAGCACCGGGATCAGCGCGTTGCGCAGGCCGTGCACGAACACCACGCGGGCCGGCGACAGGCCCTTGGCCTTGGCGGTACGGATGTAGTCCTCACGCAGCACTTCGAGCATCGACGAACGGGTCATGCGCGCGATCACCGCCAGCGGGATAGTGCCGAGCACGATGGCCGGCAGGATCAGGTGGTGCAACGCATCCCAGAACGCGTCCGGCTCGTCGGCCAGCAGGGTGTCGATCAGCATGAAACCGGTGCGTGGCTCGATGTCGTAGAGCAGGTCGATACGCCCGGAAACCGGGGTCCAGCCCAGGCTCACCGAGAAGAACATGATCAGGATCAGGCCCCACCAGAAGATCGGCATCGAATACCCCGCCAGGGAGATGCCCATCACCCCATGGTCGAACAGGGATCCTCGCTTGAGTGCCGCGATCACCCCGGCCAACAGGCCCAGGATACCGGCGAACAACAGCGCGGCCATGGACAGTTCCAGGGTCGCGGGGAAGAGGGCGGTGAACTCGGTCCACACGCTTGTGCGGGTGCGCAGCGATTCGCCAAGGTCACCCTGGGCGAGCTTGCCGACATAGTCCAGGTATTGCGCATACAGCGGCTTGTTAAGGCCAAGGCGCTCCATTGCCTGTGCGTGCATTTCGGGGTCAACCCGTCGCTCGCCCATCATGACTTCTACGGGGTCGCCTGGAATCATGCGAATCAACGCAAAGGTCAGCAACGTGATGCCGAAGAACGTGGGGATCAATAACCCCAGTCGGCGGGCAATAAAACTAAACATCTTGGTGTGTACCTCAATCAGCCGGTTAGGCAGGTCCGGCACCGTCAGTGTCGACGGTGCCGAGCGTTTTTCTTATTTACTTCACCTGGGTGGTGGCGAAGTTATTTGTACCCAGAGGGCTTTGGGTGAAGCCTTCTACGTTCTTGCGCATGGCGGTGAACAGTTTCGGGTAAGCCATTGGAAGCCATGGCTGGTCCTTCTCGAAGACATCTTGTGCTTGTTCATAGAGCGCAGCCCGTAAGGCCGGTTCCTTTTCCGCACGAGCCTTGTCGATCAAGTCCTGAAACTCTTTGTTACACCAGCGCGCGTAGTTTTCGCCGTTTTTGGCTGCATCGCAACTCAGGTTTGGTGTGAGGAAGTTGTCCGGATCGCCGTTATCACCGACCCAGCCAGCCGAAACCATGTCGTGCTCGCCGTTTTTAGCGCGCTTGAGCATTTCGCCCCATTCCATGACTTTGATATTGACCTTCAGGCCAACCTGCGCCAGATCCGCCTGCATGCGCTGGGCGCCGAGCATGGGATTGGGGTTGGTTGGGCCGCCGCCGTTGCGGGTGAACAGAGTGAATTCGGTGCCTTCCGGTACGCCGGCTTCCTTGAGCAGGGCGCGGGCCTTGTCCAGGTCACGGGGTGGGTTCTTCAGCTTTTCGCTGAAACCCAGCAAGGTCGGTGGGTAGGGGCCGGTGCCGACCACCGCATTGCCTTTGCCGAACAGCGCTTCGGTGTAACCTGCCTTGTCGAACGCGATGTTAATCGCGTGTCGTACCCGGGCATCGCTCATGTATTTGCGCGTGGTGTTCAATGCGGTGTAGCTGGTGGTCATCGCCGCCAGTTCATCGACTTTCAGGTTCGGGTCTTTCTTGATGCTTGGAATGTCATCCGGCTTGGGGAACAACGCGATCTGACATTCGTTGGCCTTGAGCTTCTGCAGCCGCACGTTGTTATCGGTGGTGATCGCCAGAATCAGCGGGTCGACCGCCGGCTTGCCGCGGAAGTAGTCCGGGTTGGCCTTGAAGCGCGCCTGGGCATCTTTTTGATATCGGTTGAAGACGAATGGGCCAGTGCCGATAGGCTTGGCGTTGAGGTCTTCAGTTTTACCCGACTTGAGCAACTGGTCGGCGTATTCCTTCGAGTGGATTGAAGAGAATGCCATGCCCAGGTCGGCCAGGAATGGCGCTTCAGGACGGGTCAGGGTAAAGACGACGGTGTGATCATCGGTCTTCTCTACGCTCTTGAGCAGTTCCTTGAAGCCCATGCTTTCGAAATACGGGTAACCCACGAGAGATTTGTTATGCCAAGGGTGATTCGGGTCCAGCTGGCGCTGGAAGCTCCAAAGCACATCATCGGCGTTCAGGTTGCGCGTGGGTTTGAAATAGTCGGTGGTGTGAAACTTGATGTCGTCACGCAGGTGGAACGTATAGGTCAGGCCATCGGCGCTGATTTCCGGCAGGTCTTTGGCCAGGGCAGGCACCACTTCTGTGGTGCCGGGCTTGAAGTCCACCAGACGGTTGAACATGGTTTCAGCGGCGGCGTCAGCGGTCACGGCAGTGGTGTACAGGACCGGGTCGAAACCTTCCGGGCTGGCTTCGGTGCAGACCACCAGTGGTTTGGCCGAAACGCCGATCGCCACGCTCAACAGCGCAGCGGCCATGGCGGCTTGTAGTGGGAGCATTTTCATTCAGAGCCCTCTGCAATCGATGGTGCCAGAAAAGCGTAGGCGGCGGGCCCGTCCTGAGCTCGCCGCCTGCCTGGCACTAATTAAAGGATGTTGAACGGGATGGTGGTAACCAGACGGAACTCTTTGATGTTGCCATCAGCTTGTTCGGAGCTGGCACGGTGCGTGACGTAGGTTGCACGGATGGTGGTGGCCTTGAGGGGGCCGCTCTGAATCGCGTAGGTCGAGCCAACGCCGTATTCCTGGTGTTTCTCACCGTCCATCAGGCGCAGGTCGCTGCGCGATTCGCCGGCGACACCATAGGCAGTGCCTTTGTAGTGAGTACCGTCGATGCCCCAACCGCGAGCCGAGTAGATGTTGAATTTCAGGCCTGGTATGCCGTACTCGGCCATGTTGATGCCGTAGGCGATCTGGAAGGACTTCTCGTTCGGGCTGTTGAAGTCAGACGTCAGGGAGTTGGCCAGGTAGATGCCGTTGGTTTCGTGCAGGTAATCGAAGTATTCGTCGCCATTAACAGCTTGGTACGCGAAGGTCAGGCTGTGGGCCTGGTGGGTCAACCCCAAGGACAACGAGTAAGTGTCGTTGTCGATGTCGCCCATCTTCTTGCTGCCGGTATCGGTGGTCTTGTAGTAGTTCAGGCCGGTGGTCAGTGCCAAGGTCTGTGCATCACCCAGTTCGTGGGTCGCGCCGAAGTAGTACTGGTTCCAGAAGTCTTCGACATTGGCGGCGAAGAGGCTGGTTTTCAGGCTCTTGAACGGCTGATAGTTGAAGCCCAGGGTTTTGACTTTGTCGGTTTCCTGGCCATTGCCGTATTCGGAACGGAACTTCGACAGGCTTTGTTCGGTACGCGGCGAAACGCGATCGAAAATACCGCCCTGGAACGACAGGTTACTGAACTCTTCGCTGTTGAAGCTCACACCTTCAAAACTCGACGGTAGGGCACGGTTACCGATGGTGTCGACGATACCCGTGCTGAAGTTTTGACGACCGGCAGTCAGGGTGGTGTTCGACACGCGGAACTTGACGTTAGCCAGGCCCAGTTTGCTCCATTGACCGACTGCGTCACCACCGGAGTCGGCCAGCGTACGGTTAGAGCCACCGGCGATATCCTTGCGGTCGCGGTCAAGGGCGATGAAATTGTAGGCGGCGACTTCGGTGCTGACGCCAACGGTACCTTGGGTGAAACCCGAGGTGTAGTTGAGGATGGTGCCCTGGGCCCAGTTGATACGGCGGGAAATGGGAACTTTCACCCCGTCTTTGCGATAGCTGAAGCGGTCATTGCGAAACCTCATTTCGTTCGCATACCAGTTACGCGTGGTGCCGCCCAAGCTTTGACCATCGATAAAGCCTTTGGCCTCGCTTTGGGCGCTGGTGCCGGCCAGGGTGGTAGGAACGAAGTCCTGGCTTTGCGTTTCAGCGTAGGCGGTGGCCGTGATGCTGCTGATGGCCAAGGCCAGAAGCGCTTTGCTGCTCAGTTTCATGGGTGAAGCTCCTTTGGTTCTCTTTTTTAATGCCGGTCTTTTTGGGTGATCCGGCTATTGGGTGTGGAACTCGTTCAAGCTGTTGCAAACGTTTGGCGTAGGAAATTTCCCAACAAAAGCCTGCACGTTTGCCGGGAAGCGAACCTCGCTCCCCGCCATCCGGTTATTGTCTTATGGGGTGATGCTGACGCCCGAGAACACGTTGCGGCCGAAGGGGCTTACCTTGAAGCCTTCGACTTTGGCGCTTAACGGCTGGTTGACCGTCGAGTGGGCGATAGGCGTGATCGGCACCTGCTGCTTGAGCAATTGCTGCGCCTGTTTGTACAGAACAGTCCTTTGTTCACGGTCGGTCACGACCTTGGCTTGCTTGATCAGCTTGTCGTACGCCGGGTCGCACCACATGGAGTAGTTGTTCCCGCCGATGGCGTCGCAGCTGTAGAGGGTGCCGAGCCAGTTGTCCGGGTCACCATTGTCGCCGGTCCAGCCGATCAGGCTGACATCGTGCTCACCGTTCTTGGTGCGCTTGATGTACTCGCCCCACTCATAGCTGACGATCTTGACCTTGAGGCCGATCTTGGCCCAGTCGTTCTGCAGCATCTCGGCCATCAGCTTGGCGTTGGGGTTGTACGGGCGCTGTACCGGCATGGCCCACAGGGTGATCTCGGTGCCTTCCTTGACGCCGGCGGCCTTGAGCAACTCCTTGGCTTTTTCCGGGTTGTAGGCGGCGTCCTTGATGCTGTCGTCGTAAGACCACTGCGTCGGCGGCATGGCGTTGACCGCCAGTTGCCCGGCGCCCTGGTACACAGCATTGAGGATGCTCTGCTTGTTCACCGCCATGTCCAGCGCCTGGCGTACTTCAAGCTGATCGAATGGCTTGTGGCGCACGTTGTAGGAGATATAGCCCAGGTTAAAGCCCGGCTTGGTCAGCAGTTGCAGGTTCGGGTCGGCCTTGAGGGCTTCGACATCGGCGGGGCGTGGATGCAGGGTCACCTGGCATTCGCCGGCCTTGAGTTTTTGCACGCGCACCGACGCGTCGGTGTTGATGGCGAAGATCAGTTGGTCCAGCTTGACGCGGCTCGGGTCCCAGTACTGTTTGTTGCCCACGTAGCGGATCTGCGAGTCTTTCTGGTAACGCTGGAACACGAACGGGCCAGTGCCGATCGGCTTCTGGTTGATGTCGCTGGGCCGGCCTTGCTTGAGCAACTGCTCGGCGTATTCGGCCGAGAGGATCGCGGCGAAGCTCATGGCGATGTTCTGCACGAACGCGGCGTCGACCGTGTTCAGGGTCATCACCACGGTGTAGGGGCCTGTTTTCTCGACCTTGGCGATGTTCTTGTTCAGGCTCATCCCGTTGAAGTACGGGAACTCGGTAGGGTAGGCCTTGCGAAACGGATGGTCGGGGTCAAGCATGCGGTTGAAGGTGAACAGCACGTCGTCGGCGTTGAAGTCGCGCGTCGGCTTGAATTCCTTGTTGCTGTGGAACTTCACCCCTTCACGCAGGTGGAAGGTGTAGGTCAGGCCATCCGGGGAGATATCCCACTTGGTTGCCAGCCCAGGGACGACGTCGGTGGCGCCTTTTTCGAACTCCACCAAACGGTTATACAAAGGCTCCGCCGCATCGTTGTCGGTGGCGGTGGTGTATTGCGCAGTGTCAAACCCTGCCGGGCTGCCTTCGGAGCAGAACACCAGGCTCTTCTTCTCGGCGGCTTGGCCCATGGTGGCCACGGCCAGCAGGCTGGTGGCAAACAGAGCGGATACAACGGTTGTATGGCGCATGACGTTCCCGGTCCTTGTTTGTAGTTATCAACAGCGAGCCTTCCTGCTGGCGTGCAGCCAGGCAGACTTCACTGATCCCACACGCAGCAAGTGCCCTTCCCCAGAATGATGCCGCTGCTGTCCTACGACCTTATGGGGCGTTGACCTTGCAGTAAATGCGTCAATTCTGACTGACCTTGTAGGCAACGGAGGCACGGGTCGCAGTTCATTGCTGTAAGACGGCAACGCTTGCAAACGTAGTCTGTTTCCTAAGGTCCAGGCGGATGGAATAACGGCGACGTTATGAAACGTCGCCGTTATTGATCCTTACTTGCCGCTGACGCTAACGCCGTAGAAGGAATTCAAGCCAAACGGGCTGATCTTGAAGTCCTGTACGGTATTACGCATGGGTTGATACACCGTCGAGTGCGCGATAGGTGTCATCGGGACTGCATCTTTGAGGATATGTTGCGCCTGCTTATACAGCTCGGTGCGTTTGGCGACATCCGATGTGGCCTTGGCTTCTTTCACGATGCCGTCGAATTTCTTGTCGCACCACTTGGAGAAGTTGTTGCCCGACAGCGAGTCGCAGCCGAACAGCACGTTCAGCCAGTTGTCCGGGTCACCATTGTCGCCGCTCCAGCCAATGATCATGGCCTGGTTCTCGCCGCCCTTGGAGCGCTTGATGTACTCGCCCCACTCGTAGCTGACGATGTTGACCTTCAGGCCGATCTGTTTCCAGTCGTTCTGCAGCATCTCGGCCATCAACTTGGCGTTGGGGTTGTAGGGGCGCTGAACCGGCATGGCCCACAGGGTGATCTCGGTGCCTTCCTTGACGCCAGCGGCCTTGAGCAATTCCTTGGCTTTGGCAGGATCGTACTTGGCATCCTTGATGGTGGTGTCATAGGACCACTGGGTTGGCGGCATGGCGTTGACTGCCAGCTGGCCGGCACCCTGGTACACGGAGTCGATGATCTGCTGCTTGTTCACCGACATGTCCAGGGCTTCACGGACGCGCAGGTCGGCCAGCGGGTTCGCGGCGGTCTGGCCCTTGAGTACTGGCATGACGTTATAGGCGATGTAGCCCAGGTTGAAACCGGCCTGGTGCGGCAGTTTCAGGTCCTTGTCCTCACCCAGCGGCTTGAGGTCGGCCGGACGTGGGAACAGGGTGATCTGGCATTCGTTTTTCTTGAGCTTCTGGATACGTACCGACGGGTCAGTGGTGATAGCGAAGATCAGGTTGTCGATCTTCACGTCTTCAGGTTTCCAGTAGTCCTTGTTGCCGGTGTAGCGAATGTTCGAATCTTTCTGGTAGCTCTTGAACACGAACGGGCCAGTGCCGACCGGCTTCTGGTTGATGTCGGCAGGCTTGCCTTCCTTCAACAGCTGCGCAGCGTATTCGGCGGACTGGATCGAGGCGAAGCTCATGGCCAGGTTCTGGATGAACGCGGCGTCCACGGTGCCAAGGGTGAACTTGACAGTGTGGTCATCGATTTTCTCGATGTTCTTGATGTTGGTGTCCATCCCCATGTCCGTGAAGTACGGGAACTCGGTGGGGTAGGCCTTACGGAATGGATCGTCTTTATTGATCATCCGGTTGAAGGTGAACAGTACGTCGTCAGCCGAAAATTCACGAGTAGGCTTGAAGTACGGGGTGGTATGGAACTTGACGCCTTCGCGAAGGTGGAAGGTGTACGTCAGGCCATCCGGGGAAACATCCCAGCTGGTAGCCAGGCCAGGAACCACGGCGGTGCCGCCACGTTCGAACTGGCTCAGGCGGTTGAACATGGTTTCGGCCGAGGCATCGAAGTCTGTTCCGGTGGTGTACTGGCCTGGATCGAAACCGGCCGGGCTCCCTTCGGAGCAGAACACCAGGTTAGTTGCCGCGAGGGCTACGGGGGCTGCGGCCATAAGGCCAGCGCTCACTAATAACGGAAGGACTGCGTGTTTAAGCATGTTGGCCTCATGATTTGTTGTCATTTTTGGTGGTGAGGGCGACCTCGTGAGTCGGCCTGCGGATACTTATGCAGGCGCCATACCCAATGCAAGATGCAGAGCGGTTGCAAAGGGAAAACTGTGGTACGAACGTACAGGAATGTCGCAATTATGAAAGTTTTGACACAAAAGTGCTTATTTGGAGGGTTTTTTCGGTGCAAATGGCGCACCAAAAAAGCCCAGCCGAGGCGTCTAGCGCACTCGGTTGGGGCGCCGCTGTTACTTATCTAGACCCACACCGTAGAACGGCGTTAGCCCAAACGGGCTGATCTTGAAGTCCTGCACTTGCTTGCGCATAGGCTGGAAAACCGTCGAGTTCGCAATAGGCGTTATAGGTACTTGTTCCTTAAGGATTTTCTGCGCCTGTTGATACCACTTGATGCGCTGCTCGCGGTCGCTGCTGACCTTGGCCTGCTGCACCAGCTTGTCGTAGGCCGGGTTACACCATTTGGCGTAATTACTGCCCTTGACCGCGGCACAACTGTAGAGCACGCCGAGCCAGTTATCGGGGTCGCCGTTGTCGCCGGTCCAGCCATAGATCATTGCATCGTGTTCGCCATTTTTGGCGCGCTTGATGTATTCGCCCCACTCATAGCTGACGATGTTGGCCTTGATGCCGACTTTGGCCCAATCCTGTTGAATCATTTGTGCGGACATCCGCGCATTCGGGTTCGAGGCGCGTTGTACGGTCATTGCCCACAGGTTGATGGTGGTACCTGGTGCAACCCCTGCTTCTTTTAGTAGCAACCGTGCCTTGGTCGGGTCGTAGGGGGCGTCCTGGATTTTCGGGTCATAAGACCACTGCGCGGGAGGCAGTGCGTTTTGCGCCAATTGTCCGGCGCCCTGGTAAACGGCCTTGATGATGGCGGGCTTGTCGATGGCCATGTCCAGGGCCTGACGCACCTTGAGTTGGTCCAGCGGTGGGTGCGTCACGTTATAGGCCAAAAAGCCCAGGTTGAAGCCCGCTTGTTGCAGCACGCGCAGGTTGGGGTCTTGCTTCATGACCTCGATATCGGCAGGGCGCGGGTAACCGCTGACCTGGCATTCGCCGGCCTTGAGTTTCTGCAGGCGCGCGGCGGCGTCCGGGGTGATGGCGAACACCAGGTTGTCGAGTTTCACATCCTCGGGTTTCCAATACTGTGTATTGGCTGCATAGCGAATCTGCGCGTCTTTCTGGTAGCGCTTGAACACAAACGGCCCGGTGCCGACCGGTTGCTGGTTGATCTGCTCGGCCTTGCCTTGTTTCAACAACTGGGCGGCGTATTCGGCCGATTGCACAGAGGCAAAGCTCATGGCCAGGTTTTGCACGAACGAGGCATCGACATTATTCAGGTTGAACCGCACGCTGTGCTCGTCGAGTTTTTCGACGTTCTTGATCGTGGTGTTCAAGCCCATGTCGGTGAAGTAGGGCGATTCGGACGGGTAAGCCTTGCGAAACGGGCTCTCGGCATCCAGCAGTCGATTGAAGGTGAACAGCACGTCATCGGCGTTGAAGTCGCGGGTTGGGGTGAAGAAGTCCGTGGTATGGAACTTGACGCCTTCACGCAGGTGAAAGGTGTAAGTCAGGCCATCCTTGGAAACATCCCAACTGGTGGCCAGGCCAGGTTCGACCTCGGTGCCGCCGCGCTTGAACTGGGTCAGGCGGTTGAACACGGTTTCGGCGGAGGCATCGAAATCGGTGCCGCTGGTGTACTGGCTGGGGTCGAAGCCTGCGGGGCTGGCCTCGGAGCAGTAGACCAGGGTCGTGGCGGCCTGGGTCATGGGCATCAAAGCCAGGAGACCGGTGGCGAGAAGGAGCTGTTTGAAGGCGATTCTGTCCATGGAGTCCCTTGAAGTTGCGGGCAAAAAACTGTCTGTACGAAAACGGAGGTAACTGAGGTTACCTCCGTTGAGGTTTGCCAGGTAGCAGTTGATGCTCGCTTAAGCGCAAAGCTCCTTTTAAGGGAGTGGCGCAACCACTACGTTTGCTAGGCCAGGAGCCGTTTGGTCGATCTTGAATGGCTCATTTACATCGTTTGTAGCGCGTATTTTGAAGCGCTTGGTTATTGTCACCTCGATACCAGGAACCGGGTCGATATCCCGTTCTATATCCTGTATATGGCCAATGCCGATTACGTTGACCTCAGTCACCCCGCTCGCCGGGTCGTAGACGATGGTATAAGAAGGAATGTCTACTTTTAGTCTGAAGTCCTTTTGCAGCTCCGAGTCCTCGAGTGACATAAAGCCCGCCGAAATGTCGGCCATCGATCCTTGGTGAGCGACCTCGGAGATACGCGCCCTGAGATCGGGGTCGGGGATCAGCGTTTCGAACTGTCTGATTCTTGCGTCGCGTATGTCCTCCCCATTCTCTCCGCCTTGATTCAACTCCATGATTTGCGTATCACCGTCTGTTCTCACCTCCACACGGTACGTGCCGCGATTGACGTCTTTGACGAACTGGTCTGAATATGGAGTTGTGCCGTAATCTGCCGGGCCTGCTCTTTCTGTTGTGCTAACAGAAAAGTCATTGTCGGGAACTTCCCAGGAGACCACCAACTTTGTCTGGTCGATACCGTCGCTATTAACGTTTCGAGTGGAAAAAACGTAGTTCTGGCGGCCACTATTTTTTAACAGCTCATCGAATCGCTCTGCCCCGGCTAATTTCTTGCCTTCGAGATCAACGAAGTTGTCCGAAATAGTAGGCGAGATTTTCATGTCTGGATCCAAGGGGGGCGAAACCGAGCGGTGCCACGGCCACTTCACCCCGCCATCGCCCGTTGCACGGGCCCACTCCCCATCACGTCCAGGGGTTATGACGGTCAGCCCCGCGCCGTTCTCGGGATTGATGATCCTGGCAAACGCGTCGCCGGTCCGGTAGCGCCCCGATATCTCAAATACCTTGCTCGTTCCCGTCTCGTCGGTAAGGCGCACAAATTGGCGCAGTGCTCCCTGGCCGTCGGTTACGCGATAGACACCCAGCGCGTCGCGGGTCGCATTCTTGATCAACTGTTCACCCTCAGCGACGGCATAGGGCGCCATTGGCAGGAGCGGTTGGGGTTTTGGCGGTGCCACCCCTGGTTCGCTGACCACGCGTGTGCCGCTGGATGGGCCAGGTATGGGGTCCTCGGTGTTATTGACACGCGGTTGGACACTTGGGGTCGCACCCGGCAGCTCTTGCTCCGGCGGCAGTGCAAAGGGATCTTCAGGGACCGAACTTGCCCCGATTGAGAACAGTGTGTTCAGCAAACCATCGAATGCCCTGGATGCCCCGTTGTCGCGTTCGGCCTCGGTGTCGCCGGAGGCTGATTGTTCTGCCCCCAACGCCAGTTCGGTCAACCCGGCAAGTATCGCTGCGCCGGTAACCGGTGCAGCGATAGGCGCAAGCTTGACCAGCAACCCCGCCGCCACGGTGATGTCGTTCAACCATGTATCTCGGGTCACTTCGCTGTTGGATTTGATGACAGCATCGGCATCACTGGTCATGCGGTTTTTGGCCGAGGTTGCCAATGTGGAGAACACGTCCTTTTCAATCTTCCAGTGAGGACTATTGGTTACCGGTTTTTTCAGGTCCCCGTCGGCCATTTTTTTGAAGAGGGTGACCAGGCCATCTTTTTTGTCACCGACACCCGTAAAGCTCAAACCCGGCACAAAGCCAATTCCAATCTGCGTTAGCGCATCGGGCTTATGGTCCTGGTGATCAATCAACGAAAAGTGCGCGAGCAGCGACGCGCTTTTTTTCGGGTCCAGGGTTTGGTCAATGACCCACTGGTTGAGTTTTTCCAGGGAGTCAAAGCGCAGGAATGCGGGTTTGGCTCCTGGTATGTAAAGCACTTGGCGACCTGTATCGTCAGCGCTGAATCGCACAATGTCGCTGGACGTAAAGCCGTGGATGTCCAGGGCGTGCACTTGTGTGGCACCGTTTATCGGTGCTTTGGCCTTGAGTTGTTCAAGGCTCAGGGGCGCGTTTTCGTCGAGGGGCAGGTTGTCTACAGCGCCCATCACCAAACGGTAGTCATCCCGCGTGAATTGGTGCTCGGGCGCTTGCAGGGCTTGCTCGGCGGGTAATCTGGCTTCGGCCTTTTTCAGTTGCTCGCGGGCCTGGGAAACGAATTCGCCTTTGATTGCCGTCTGATAGTCATCGGTATGTGCGCTCCAGAACGCGTCGAATTTCTGGGTCATTTGGGTTTGAAAATCTGTTTTCCAGCTTTCATGCATCACTTGGGACGGCTTGAGGTCGATTTGATTGTGTTTGCCGTAGCCGCCTTTTTCGCTTTGCCCTGCGGGCTGTGTGTATAACCCCGCATCGAGGTCCAGGTTGCCAGGCACCCAGTCGTGCTCGGAGAAGTTTTTCAGCAGGGCGTCGGGCAATCGCAGCGAAGACCAGGGCTCCTGGAATGTGTGTTCCCAACGGGTCGCCGTGTCCGCGCTTTCGCCGCCTTTGAAGCGATTCAAGTACACGGTGTCGGAATCGATAGGTTTGCCCGTGAGTTTGAGCAACAGTTCATCGGCCCACTTTTTGGCTTCTGCCCGCGTATTGGGCAGGTTGTTGGCGACGTCAACCGCCAGACGCTTGTAAGCCAAAGCCTGCGGTGCGCTGCTGTAGTAGTTGGCGGCGTTGTGTTTTTGCACTTGCAGGGCGTGTGCCGAGCGGCTGCTGGCTGGGCGCAGGTGGTCATCGGCGGGGATAGGGTCGAAGGTGTCCTTATGTTCCAGGTGCCTTATTTGTGCGCGGGCCTGGGACAGTGTTTGCGGCAGGGAAACACCTTCAAAGTTGGCCACCACCTTTGCGCTGACCTGTATTGCGTCTTCACCCAGCCTCACGCGCAACTCACCGCTATTGCCCGGAGCGATGACTTTTGCGGCGGCCAGCAGTGGCCCTGAAATTTGCCCCCAGCCTGATGTGTCCGACAGATGGAAAGTTTTCTTTTTACCATCGACCTCGAAGGACAAGGTACCTGTAGAAGGATTGATTGAAAGCAAGGTGCCCGGGGCGGCGTGTTGTTCGCGCAGCCAGCCCTGTACAACGGCGTTCTCCAAATGCGTGCGATACAGCCCAAGCCATTGGCCCAGCGTGCTTTGGGGCGGCACGGTTATCAGCCCGGCATTGCCGTGTAACACCTTGCGTTGTGCGGCCTCGATATAGGCCTTGAGCAGTGCTGCTTCGTCGAGGTGGACGGCCTTTGCAGTCGATGGCGGCGGTGCTGATGAAGTCTGCACTTGAGTGTTTGAAGTCGGATGGGTGACGTTCGATGGCAGTGTTGAAAAGGCTGTTGGATTAACGGATAAGGACATAAATTCGGCTCTCATTGTGTGAATAAATGCCAGCACAGCCCTCCCTGGTAGCTATGGCAGTAATGAGTCGTGAAAGCCGGGCACTTGATTCCTGCCAGATGTGCTGCTGGATATGACGTGGCGCCAACGCAAAAAAAAGGCGCACGCCCCGTGGGGCTGCGCCTCTGTGCTGTCTAAAAAAGTTACTGTAAAACTTCGATCACGCCGTCGGCACTCATGGTGACTTGGCTGGTGCCGGCTTCCACTTCAGGCGTCGGCGCTGAATCGGCCATGGCGGCCTTCATCATCATGCCGCCATTGCGGGCGTAAGGCATTGGGTAGCCATTGGTGTTGAAGTTCAGGTTGACGATCTTGTAGCCCTTGCCGCCGAGTGCATCGGTAGCCAGTTGCGCGCGGGCCTTGAACGCTGCAACCGCGTCCTTGAGCAGCGCATCTTCGCTGGCCTTGCGCGTGGCGTCGGCAATGGCGAAGTCCATGCCGTCCATTTTCAAGGTGTTCAACAGCTCGCCGGTGAGTTTGGACAGCGCCGGGAAGTCCGCGCTTTCCAGGCGCAGCTCGGCGCGTTCACGCCAGCCGGTGATCTTCTGGTTCTTGCTGTCGTAGATCGGGTAGCTGTTGCGGCTGCCTTGGCGCAAGGTCACGCCTTTGACTTCGCGGGCCTGGCCCAGGGCCTGGTTCAGGGTGGTGGTGATCTCGGCCGCGAGCTTGGCCGGGTCGGCGTTTTGCGATTCGGTGTAAAGGGTGACGATCATCTTGTCGCGGGCCACTTCCTGGCTGGCTTCGGCGCGCAGGGAGATCTGGTTGTAATGCAATGCATCAGCGGCCATGGCCGGCAGGCTGGCAATGGCGCTGGCACTGAGGGTGATGATGGCTGCACTGCGAATGAAACGAGACATGGAAGCTCCTTGAGATAGTCGTGCTCGGTAAGACTGTAGACGTTGGCATTGGGTTCTTCGGGTTTACGAATTAGAAAAAAAAGTTTCAAGCTGCGAGCTGCAAGTAAACGCGAGGTGAACTTGCAGCTTTCAACTTGCGGCTTGTAGCTGCAGCGCCCGCTGCGGCAAAGAGCCACACGTCCAGTGTCCGAGGCGCTGCTTCGTTTATACTCGTGCCGATCCGCCTGCAGCGCTCAACGGGAGAGCTCATGCTCGCCGCCGTAAAACTGACTTCCGCCACTCGCCAGAACCTCTGGCGCCTGACGTTCATTCGCACCCTGGTATTGGCCGCGCAGGCCGGTTCCGTCGGGCTTGCCTATTGGTTCGACCTGCTGCCGCTGCCCTGGCTGCAACTGGCCGTGACCCTGGGTTTTTCCACCGTATTGTGTGTGTTCACCGCCATTCGGTTGCGTACCACTTGGCCTGTGACCGAGCTGGAGTACGCCCTGCAACTGGCCTGTGACCTGTTTATCCACAGCGTGTTGCTGTACTTCTCCGGCGGTTCCACCAACCCCTTTGTCTCTTATTACCTGGTGCCTTTGACCATCGCCGCCGTCACCCTGCCGTGGCGCTATTCGGTGGTGCTGTCGGGCATCGCGCTGACGCTGTACACCTTGCTGTTGGCGCAGTTCTACCCCTTGCAGACATTCCCCATCGCCCGGGAAAACCTGCAGATCTACGGGATGTGGTTGAGCTTTGCCCTGTCTGCGGCAGTCATTACCTTTTTCGCCGCGCGCATGGCCGAAGAACTGCGCCGCCAGGAGGAATTGCGCGCCATTCGCCGGGAAGAGGGCCTGCGTGACCAACAGTTGCTGGCCGTCGCCACCCAGGCCGCCGGCGCCGCCCATGAGTTGGGCACGCCGCTGGCGACCATGAGCGTGCTGCTCAAGGAGATGACCCAGGATCATCACGACCCGGCCCTGCAGGATGATTTGAGCGTGCTGCAGGAACAGGTCAAGCAGTGCAAGCTGACGTTGCAGCAACTGGTGCGCGCCGCCGAAGCCAATCGCCGTCTGGCGGTCGAAATGCAGGACGTCACCCAGTGGCTCGATGAGGCGCTCAACCGCTGGCACCTGATGCGTCCCGAAGCCAGTTACCGTTTCAACCTGCTGGGCCAAGGCAGTGTGCCGCGCATGGCGCCACCGCCAGACCTGACCCAGGCGCTGCTCAACTTGCTGAACAATGCCGCCGACGCCTGCCCTGAAGGCCTCGGCGTGCAGTTGGACTGGGACGCGGAAAACGTCACCATCAGCATTCGTGACCACGGCGCGGGCGTGCCGTTGGCCATTGCCGAGCAGATCGGCAAACCCTTCTTTACCACCAAGGGCAAAGGCTTCGGCCTGGGCCTGTTTTTGAGCAAGGCCAGCGTGACCCGCGCGGGCGGCTCAGTGAAGCTCTATAGTCATGAGGAAGGTGGCACGCTCACCGAGCTGCGCCTGCCCCGTGTCGCACGAGGAGATATCGATGAGTGACGAGATCCAAGTCGAAGGCGAAGAACTGCCGCACCTGTTGCTGGTAGATGACGACGCGACCTTTACCCGCGTGATGGCACGCGCCATGAGCCGGCGCGGTTTTCGTGTCAGCACCGCAGGTTCTGCCGAAGAGGGCCTGACCATCGCCCAGGCCGACCTGCCGGACTACGCCGCCCTGGACCTGAAAATGGACGGCGACTCGGGCCTGGTGCTGCTGCCCAAGCTGCTGGAACTCGACCCGGAAATGCGCGTGGTGATCCTCACTGGTTACTCCAGCATCGCCACCGCCGTCGAGGCGATCAAGCGCGGCGCCTGCAATTACCTGTGCAAGCCGGCGGATGCCGACGACGTGCTGGCCGCCTTGCTGTCCGAGCATGCCGACCTCGACACCCTGGTGCCGGAAAACCCGATGTCGGTGGACCGCCTGCAGTGGGAACACATCCAGCGCGTATTGACCGAACACGAAGGCAATATCTCCGCCACTGCCCGCGCCCTGGGCATGCACCGCCGCACCTTGCAACGCAAGTTGCAGAAGCGCCCTGTACGGCGCTGAACAACGTCTGAACAAACTGCTTCAGGCTGCACGGAGCCCTGAACCGATCGTCTATGATCGGTTCAAACGCCTGTCATTTTTCCCTACCGAGCCTGAACGATGAATCAGAACGCTGAATACCGCGCGGTCAACGACGCGGTGCGTGGGCACTTCTTCCGCCGAACCTGGGCCATGATCACACCCTATTGGCGCAGTGAAGAGAAAGGCAGGGCCTGGCTGTTGCTGGCCGCAGTGATTGGCCTGTCGCTGTTCAGCGTGGCGATCTCCGTGTGGATCAACCACTGGTACAAGGACTTCTACAACGCTCTGGAGAAGAAGGACACCGCGGCCTTCTGGCAACTGATCGGCTATTTCGGCGGGATCGCGGCGGTGGCGATACTCGGTGCAGTGTACCGCCTTTACCTGACCCAGATGCTGACGATCCGCTGGCGCGCCTGGCTCACCGAAAAACACTTCAGCCGGTGGCTGGCCCACAAGAATTACTACCAGCTGGAGCAGGGCGGCTACACCGATAACCCGGACCAGCGGATTTCCGAAGACCTCAACAACTTCACGTCCGGCACTTTAAGCCTGGGGCTCGGCTTGCTGCGTAACGTGGTCAGCCTGATGTCATTCTCGATCATCCTGTGGGGTGTCTCGGGCAGCATCGAAGTGTTCGGCGTCACCATCCCCGGCTACATGTTCTGGTGTGCGTTGCTGTACGCCGCCGTGGGCAGTTGGCTGACGCACCTGATCGGCCGGCGCTTGATTGGCCTGAGCAACCAACAACAACGCTTTGAAGCGGACCTGCGTTTTTCCATGGTGCGGGTGCGTGAGAATGCCGAAAGTATCGCCCTGTACAACGGCGAGCCGAATGAAAGGCAGCGCCTGAGCACGCGCTTTGGCAAGGTCTGGCAGAACTTCTGGGACATCATGAAAGTGTCCAAGCGCTTGACCTTTTTCACCGCCGGCTACAGCCAGATCGCGATCATCTTCCCGTTTATCGTCGCCGCGCCGCGCTACTTCACCGGCAAGATCGAGCTGGGCGAGCTGATGCAAATCAACTCGGCGTTCGGCAACGTACAAGAGAACTTCAGCTGGTTTATCAACGCCTATTCGGAGCTGGCGACATGGCGCGCCACCAGCGACCGTCTGCTGAGTTTCCAGCAAGCCATGAGCGACAACGAGCAACGCACGCCGGCGATCGACGTGCGCCCTGAAGGCGAGCGCCTGGTGATCAACGACCTGGGCATGGACCTGGCCGACGGCCGCCATTTGCTCACCGACGCCGACATGACCGTGGAGCCTGGTCAGCGCGTCATGCTCAGCGGGCGTTCCGGCAGCGGCAAGAGCACGTTGCTGCGGGCGATGGGGCACCTGTGGCCCGCCGGTCATGGCAGCATTCGCTTGCCGGCGACACGCTACCTGTTCCTGCCACAGAAACCTTACTTGCCGATTGGTACGCTCAAGGCCGTGTTGAGTTATCCACAGGACGACAGCGTCTATCCGGCAGAACGTTATGCACAGGTGCTGGAGACCTGCCGCCTGCCGCACCTGGTCAATCGCCTGGATGAAGCCAACCACTGGCAACGCATGCTCTCGCCCGGCGAGCAACAGCGCCTGGCCTTTGCCCGTGCGTTGTTGTTTGCACCGCAATGGCTGTACATGGACGAGGCGACCTCGGCCATGGATGAAGAAGACGAGGCAACCTTGTACCAGGCGTTGATCGATGAGTTGCCGGGGTTGAGCATCGTCAGCGTCGGCCACCGCAGCAGCCTCAAGCGTTTCCACGGGCGGCATGTGCGCATCGACGGTGGTCGGTTGCAGGAGCAACAACTCACTTAAGCTCTTGCCCGCTCAATGTAGGAGCGAGCAAGCTCGCTCCTACATGATGTTCGGTGTTGTCTGATGGTTCAGGCACCCAACAAAAAGCCCGGCTGATCATCGATCAGCCGGGCTTTTTGTTGCTCGAAGATGACTTACTTCTTCAAGCCGTAATGCTCATCCAACATGCCTGGAGCGTTCGGCGTTTTTGGCGCGTAGTCCCGTGGTGGCTCCTGGTTTTCCCGTGGAGGGGTCAGGCGTTCCCGTGGGGTTTGCGGTGCATCGGAATGCAGCGCAGCCAGCAGGCGCTGGCGGGTGATGTCGTCGAGGGCCAGGCGGTTAGCGCCATCGGCGAGGTGATCCTGTACTTCCTGGTAGCTCTGGGTGAGCTTCTTGACCAGGGTCGCGGTGCTGTTGAAGTGGGTAACAACCTCGTTCTGATAACTGTCAAAACGTTCCTGAATGTCATCCAGCTGACGCTGCGTGCGGTTAGGCGCGGCATTGGGCAGCAGGCGGGCAACCAGGAAACCAATGGCGACACCGGCAACCAGGGCAAGAGTCGGCAACAACCAAACTAAGAGCGAGTGTTCCACGAGTCCTTCCTCTATAAACGGCTTTGCTTTACGTTAACGGCTCAAACCTGCGCTGTATACCGCGATTAAGCTCGCAATGATGCCATGCACAGACTTTTAGCTAGACGAGTCGACCCCTTGAGAGGTCACGGAGTTCATCCTTGCTCATGCGTGAAACCCCCGTTTTGATCGATGGCCCGGTGGGCCAATTGGAAGCCTTGTACCTGGATCACCCCGAACCACGTGGCCTGGCGCTGGTTTGCCACCCTAACCCGGTGCAGGGTGGGACCATGCTCAATAAAGTCGTATCGACCTTGCAACGCACCGCCCGCGATGCGGGTTTGATTACTTTGCGTTTCAATTACCGGGGCGTCGGTGCCAGTGCCGGCACCCACGATATGACCGCCGGTGAAGTCGACGATGCAGAAGCGGCCGCCACCTGGCTGCGGGAAAAACACCCGGACCTGCCGATCACCTTGCTGGGTTTTTCCTTCGGCGGTTACGTGGCAGCCAGTCTCGGCGGGCGTTTGGAAGCCAAGGGCGAGAAGCTCGCGCACCTGTTCATGGTGGCTGCGGCGGTGATGCGCCTGGGCGAGTCGGACGTGTTGCCCCAAGGCTGCCCGTTGACCCTGATCCAGCCGGAAAGCGACGAAGTGGTCGACCCGCAAGTGGTCTACGCCTGGTCCGCTGCCCTGAAACGCCCCCATGAGTTGCTGAAAGTGGCAGAATGCGGACACTTTTTTCACGGCAAGCTGACCGATCTCAAGGATCTGGTGCTGCCACGCCTTTCGAATTGATGACAAGCGATCACCCATGACGACCCGTACCCGTATCCTCACCGGCATCACCACCACCGGCACGCCGCACCTGGGCAACTACGCCGGTGCGATTCGCCCGGCGATCCTCGCCAGCGAAGACGCGAATGCCGATTCCTTCTACTTCCTGGCCGACTACCACGCCCTGATCAAATGCGATGACCCGCAGCGCATCCAGCGCTCGCGTATGGAAATCGCCGCGACCTGGCTGGCCGGTGGCCTGGATGTGAACCGGGTGACGTTCTACCGCCAGTCGGACATCCCGGAGATCCCCGAGCTGACCTGGCTGCTCACCTGCGTTGCCGCCAAGGGCCTGCTCAACCGCGCCCATGCCTACAAGGCCTCGGTGGACAAGAACGTCGAAAACGGTGAAGACCCGGATGCGGGCATCAGCATGGGCCTGTACAGCTACCCGGTGCTGATGGCAGCGGACATCCTGATGTTCAATGCGCACAAGGTGCCGGTGGGCCGCGACCAGATCCAGCACGTGGAAATGGCCCGCGACATCGGCCAGCGCTTCAACCACCTGTTCGGCAACGGTAAAGAATTCTTCACCATGCCCGAGGCGCTGATCGAAGAAAGCGTCGCCACCTTGCCGGGCCTGGATGGCCGCAAGATGTCCAAGAGCTACGACAACACCATCCCGTTGTTCACCAGCGCCAAGGACATGAAGGACGCGATCTCGCGGATCGTCACCGACTCCCGCGCGCCAGGTGAGGCGAAGGACCCGGACAATTCCCACCTGTTCACCCTGTACCAGGCGTTCGCGACCAAGGCCCAGGAAGCCGAATTCCGTGGCCAGCTGCTAGAAGGCCTGGGCTGGGGCGAGGCAAAGAACCGTCTGTTCCAACTGCTCGATGGCCAGCTCGGCGAAGCGCGCGAGCGTTACCACCAACTGATGTCGCGCCCATCGGACATGGAAGACCTGCTGCAGGTCGGCGCCAAGAAGGCCCGCGCTGTGGCGGCACCGTTCCTGGCCGAGCTGCGTGAAGCGGTGGGCCTGCGTTCGTTCGTCAACCAGGCGGCGGCGCCAGTCGCCACCAAGAAGAAAGCGGCAAAGGCTGCGCGGTTTGTGAGCTTCCGTGAAGCTGACGGCAGCTTCCGCTTCCGCCTGCTGGCCGCTGATGGCGAGCAACTGCTGCTGTCGCGCAACTTTGCCGATGGCAAAGCGGCCGGCGCGGTGACCAAGCAACTGCAAAGTGGTGATGTGCTGGACGTGCGCGCCGAGGCCCTGAGCTTCAGCGTATGGCTGGACGGCGCCGCAGTCGCTGACAGCGCCGAGTACGCCGACCAAGCATCGCGTGACGCGGCCATCGAAGCCTTGCGCGCTGCGTTAGCCCCAATCGAGGATTAACCCGACCAAGGGTTGATTGCCATTATCCAGGGCCGTCGTTACAGTGTCGGCCCGTTTTTGTTGCCTTGCTAACGAAATTATGACGCCCCTAGAACGATATCAAGCTGATCTGAAACGCCCCGAGTTCTTCCACGACGCGGCCCAGGAAAATGCCGTGCGTCATTTGCAGCGCCTGTACGAGGACCTCGTGGCCGCGTCGCAAAGCAAGCCAGGGATGTTCAGCAAGCTGTTTGGCAAGAAAGACCACACGCCGGTCAAGGGCCTGTATTTCTGGGGCGGCGTGGGCCGGGGCAAGACTTACCTGGTAGACACCTTCTTTGAAGCGCTGCCGTTCAAGGAAAAGGTACGTACGCACTTCCACCGCTTCATGAAGCGCGTGCATGAAGAGATGAAGACCCTGCCGGGCGAGAAAAACCCACTGACCATCATCGCCAAGCGTTTCTCCCAAGAGGCCCGGGTGATCTGCTTCGATGAGTTCTTCGTCTCCGACATCACCGACGCCATGATCCTTGGTACGCTGATGGAAGAACTGTTCAAGAACGGCGTGACCCTGGTGGCCACGTCGAACATCGTGCCCGATGGCCTGTACAAGGACGGCCTGCAACGTGCGCGCTTCCTGCCGGCCATTGCCCTGATCAAGCAGAACACCGATATCGTCAACGTCGACAGCGGCGTCGACTACCGCCTGCGTCACCTGGAGCAAGCCGAGCTGTTCCACTTCCCGCTCAACGAAGCCGCACACGAAAGCCTGAAGAAAAGCTTCCGTGCGCTGACGCCGGAATGCACCCAGGCGGTGGAAAACGACAAGCTGATGATCGAGAACCGCGAAATCATCGCGCTGCGCACCTGCGATGACGTGGCCTGGTTCGATTTCCGCCAACTGTGCGACGGCCCGCGTAGCCAGAACGACTACATCGAGCTGGGCAAGATTTTCCACGCCGTGATCTTGAGTGGTGTGGAACAGATGGGCGTGACCACCGACGATATCGCGCGACGGTTTATCAACATGGTCGATGAGTTCTACGACCGTAACGTCAAGTTGATCATCTCGGCGGAAGTCGAACTCAAGGACCTCTATACCGGGGGGCGCTTGAACTTCGAATTCCAGCGCACCTTGAGTCGCCTGCTGGAAATGCAGTCCCACGAGTTCCTGTCGCGCGGGCACAAGCCCTAATCCATCTCCAGCCCAATGGAGATCCAATGTGGGAGCCGGGCTTGCCCGCGATGGCGGTGTATCAGCCAACTATAGGCTGGCTGATACACCGCCATCGCAGGCAAGCCAGCTCCCACAGTGGTTTGTGTTGGGCTGAGGTCAGGCAGCCTGTTGGAATTGCTGCCTGTACTGGTTCGGCGACAGCTCCGTGTGCTGCCTGAACAACCGCGCAAAGAAACTCGCATCGTCGTAGCCCACCTCATAACTGATGGTCTTGATGCTCTTGCGGCTGCCCGAGAGCAGGCCCTTGGCGGTCTCGATACGCAGGCGTTGCAGGTAATGCAGCGGCTTGTCACCGGTGGCGGCCTGGAAGCGGCGCATGAAGTTGCGGATGCTCATGCCGTGTTCCCGGGCGACGTCTTCAAAGCGGAACTTGTCGGCAAAGTGCTCTTCAAGCCAATGCTGGATCTGCAGGATGATCACGTCCTGATGCAACTTCTGCCCGCCAAACCCGATACGCCCCGGGGAATAGTTGCGCTGCACTTCATAGAGAATGTCGCGGGCCACGGCCTGGGCGATGTTGGCGCCACAGAAGCGTTCGATCAGGTAAATATAAAGGTCGCAGGCCGAGGTGGTGCCGCCGGCGCAATACAGGTTGTCGGCGTCCGTGAGGTGCTTGTCCTGATTGAGCTGCACCTTGGGGAAGCGCTCGCTGAAGGCATTGAAGAAGCGCCAGTAGGTGGTCGCCTCCTTGCCATCGAGCAGCCCGGCTTCGGCCAGCCAGAACACCCCGGTGGCCTCGCCGCACAGCACAGCCCCGCGAGCATGTTGTTCGCGCAGCCACGGCAGCACCTGGGGGTAACGGGCGCACAACACATCGAAGTCGTCCCAGAAGGCCGGCAGCACAATGATGTCGGCGTCTTCGAGGCCCCCGTCCACCGGCATGATTACATCGCTGAAGCTGCGCACGGACTGGCCGTCGGGGCTGACCAGGCGCGTTTCGAACCCTGGGGTCAGGCCCAGGCCTTGCTGTTTGCCATGGCGCAGGCTGGCGAGATGGAAGAAATCCTTGGCTTGCATGAGGGTTGAAGCGAATACCCGATCAATGGCCAAAATGCTGACGCGCCGCAACGGCGTGGAGATTTGGTTAGACATAATTTCATTTATTCTTATAGGGGAAAGTGGTCACCAGACGGCTGGATCGTCTTATTTTTTGTCGCATGTGTCCAGTGTCCCGTGACGCCTTCGGGGCATAGGCTCTGTGGGCTCGTCTTTGTCCGACAATCCACACAGGTGACCCATGATCCCCAGAACCTTGTTCAGCTCGGAGCACGAACTCTTCCGTGAGAGCGTGCGCACCTTCCTCGAAAAGCACGCCGTGCCCTTCCATGGGCAATGGGAAAAGCAGGGCTATATCGACCGTAACCTGTGGAACCAGGCGGGGGAGGCGGGCATGTTGTGTTCCCACCTGCCAGAGGAATATGGCGGCCTGGGCGCGGATTTTCTCTACAGCGCGGTGGTGATCGAAGAGGTCAGCCGCCTGGGTTTGACCGGCATCGGCTTTTCCCTGCATTCGGATATCGTCGCGCCGTACATCCTGCATTACGGCAGTGAAGCGCTGAAGCACAAGTACCTGCCCAAATTGATCTCTGGGGAAATGGTCACGGCCATTGCCATGACTGAGCCGGGTGCTGGTTCCGACCTGCAGGGCGTCAAGACCACAGCGGTTTTGGACGGCGATGAGTATGTGATCAACGGCTCCAAGACCTTTATCACCAACGGCTACCTGGCCGATCTGGTGATCGTCGTTGCCAAGACCGACCCCAAGGCCGGCGCCAAGGGCACCAGCCTGTTCCTGGTGGAAGCCGATACGCCGGGTTTTGACAAGGGCAAGCGCCTGGAGAAAGTCGGTATGAAGGCCCAGGACACGTCGGAGCTGTTCTTCCAGGACGTGCGCGTGCCCAAGGAAAACCTGCTGGGCCAGGCGGGCATGGGCTTTGCCTACCTGATGCAGGAACTGCCGCAAGAACGCCTGACTGTTGCAATTGGCGCACTGTCTTCAGCCGAAGCGGCGTTGCAGTGGACCCTTGAGTACACCCGTGAGCGCAAGGCGTTCGGCAAGGCGATTGCCGATTTCCAGAACACTCGGTTCAAGCTGGCGGAGATGGCCACCGAGATTCAGATTGGCCGTGTTTTTGTGGACAAGTGCATGGCTATGCACCTGGAAGGCAAGCTGGACGTGCCTACCGCAGCGATGGCCAAGTACTGGGCCACGGACCTGCAATGCAAGGTGCTTGATGAGTGCGTGCAGCTGCATGGCGGCTACGGCTTCATGTGGGAATACCCGATTGCCCGGGCCTGGGCGGATGCGCGGGTGCAACGGATTTATGCGGGGACCAATGAGATCATGAAGGAGATCATTGCGCGGGCGCTTTGATTGTTTGGTGCTCTTGATGGCCTCATCGCAGGCAAGCCAGCTCCCACATTCCGATTTGTGAATACATTCAAGTGTGGGAGCTGGCTTGCCTGCGATAGCGGTCTAAGGATCAATCAAGGTGCTGGGTTCGGATGATCCTTCTGAATCGCCTCAATCCCTTCCAACACCTCTTTCGACAATTTCAGATCGGCACTGGCGATGTTGCTGTCCAATTGTTCCAGCGATGTGGCCCCAATAATATTGCTGGTCACAAACGGCTGCTGCGTCACAAACGCCAGCGCCATCTGCGCCGGGTCCAGGCCATGTTCCCGCGCAAGAGCCACATACCGGCTGCACGCCGCTTCCGACTGCGGGTTGAAGTAACGGCTGAAGCGGCTGTATTCAGTCAGGCGTGCCTTGGCCGGGCGAGCGCCATTCTCGTACTTGCCACTGAGCATGCCGAACGCCAAAGGCGAATAGGCCAGCAAGCCACACTGTTCACGAATGGCAACCTCCGCCAGGCCTACTTCAAAGCTGCGGTTGAGCAGGTTGTAGGGGTTCTGGATCGACACTGCACGCGGCCAGCCGCGGGCTTCGGCCAGGGCGAGGAATTTCATGGTGCCCCACGGCGTTTCGTTGGACAGGCCAATGTGGCGGATCTTGCCGGCCTTCACCTGTTCATCCAGGGCTTCGAGCGTTTCCTCCAGTGGGGTGAGGTCGTCTTCGTCCTTGTGCTTGTAGCTCAACTGGCCGAAGAAGTTGGTGCTGCGCTCCGGCCAGTGCAGTTGGTAGAGGTCGATCCAGTCGGTCTGCAGGCGCTTGAGGCTGGCGTCGAGGGCTGCGCCGATGTGCTTGCGGTTGTGGCGCAGGTGGCCATCGCGGATGTAGTCGATGGTGTTGCCGGGGCCGGCGATCTTGCTGGCAAGCACCCAGTCGGCGCGGTCGCCACGGCTTTTGAAGTAGTTGCCGATGTAGCGTTCGGTGGTGGCGTAGGTGTCGGCCTTGGGCGGCACCGGGTACATTTCTGCGGTGTCGAGGAAGTTGATCCCCGCGGCCTTGGCCCGTTCGATCTGCGCGAAGGCCTCTGCCTCGCTGTTCTGCTCGCCCCAGGTCATGGTGCCCAACGCGATGGCGCTGACATTCAGATCGGTGCGGCCCAGCTGTCGGTAATCCATCGGGTACTCCTTCGGGGAAAACAATCATAAAAGCAGGTTGAATTTTTTTTCGCAATCTGCATAATTGCCCACCTCTTTCTGCAGTGGAAGTGATGCGCCGCCTGCCGAAGAATCTTGCCGTTGAACGGACGCGCCGACCCGAGCCCCCGATAGCGTCTGTATCCGGCTGCCTTTGACCTTGTCAAAGTACGCACTATTCAGTAAGATCCGCCGTCTAAATTTACAGGCGGCCCCTGAGGCTATTAAAGAATGACAACTTTTACTGCAAAACCGGAAACAGTTCAGCGCGACTGGTTTGTCGTCGACGCCGCTGGTCAGACCCTGGGTCGTCTGGCCACTGAAGTCGCCAGCCGTCTGCGTGGCAAGCACAAGCCTGAATACACCCCGCACGTTGATACCGGCGACTACATCGTCATCATCAACGCTGAGCAGGTTCGTGTAACCGGCAACAAAGCAAGCGACAAAATGTACTACCGTCACTCCGGTTTCCCAGGCGGTATCAAGTCTTCCAACTTCGAAGGCCTGATTGCCAAGAAGCCTGAAGCCCCGATCGAAATCGCGGTCAAAGGCATGCTGCCTAAGGGCCCACTGGGTCGCGATATGTTTCGCAAGCTGAAAGTCTATGCGGGCGCTGTACACCCTCATGCTGCTCAGCAGCCCCAAGAACTGAAGTTTTAACGGAATAGTTCATTATGTCGGCGACTCAAAATTACGGCACTGGCCGTCGCAAAACCGCAACCGCACGCGTTTTCCTGCGTCCGGGCACTGGTAACATCTCGATCAACAACCGCTCCCTGGACAACTTCTTCGGCCGCGAAACTGCCCGCATGGTAGTTCGTCAGCCGCTGGAATTGACCGAGACCGTTGAAAAGTTCGACATCTACGTCACCGTTATCGGTGGCGGTGTAAGTGGTCAAGCTGGCGCAATCCGCCACGGTATCACTCGCGCTCTGATGCAGTACGACGAAACCCTGCGTGGCGCTCTGCGCAAAGCTGGCTTCGTGACTCGCGATGCTCGTGAAGTTGAACGTAAGAAAGTCGGTCTGCGTAAAGCGCGTAAGCGTCCGCAGTACTCGAAGCGTTAATTCGCTTTACGTTCCACAAAAACGCCCAGCCTCCTCACGGAGCTGGGCGTTTTTTATTGCCTGCGATTTATGCACATTTTTCGCCGTGACAACTTGCCACATCCGTAGACCCCCTATACTACAAGGCCTGGAGGCGGAGCCCTGGGCAATTCCCTTGTCATACGTGGGGCTTTTCATTACCATCCGTCAAAATTTTTATAAGTAAAGATTCAACACTTAGTAGACGCCTGATTTAACAGGCCAAAAAGCTGATGGGAGAGGACTGAATGAGCAATGACGGCGTGAATGCAGGCCGGCGTCGCTTCTTGGTAGCAGCCACATCCGTGGTGGGTGCTGCAGGAGCGGTGGGGGCTGCGGTCCCGTTCGTGGGGTCATGGTTTCCCAGTGCCAAGGCGAAAGCCGCAGGTGCACCGGTGAAGGTGAATGTCAGCAAGATCGAGCCAGGCCAGCAGATGATTGCTGAGTGGCGCGGCCAGCCGGTTTTCATTGTTCGTCGTACCGAGGAAATCCTGGGGAATCTGAAGAAGATCGAAGGCCAGCTGTCTGACCCGAAATCCGAAAAGTCCGACCAGCCCGCCTACGCCAAGAACGAAGCGCGTTCGATCAAGCCAGAGATTCTGCTGCTGGTTGGTCTGTGTACCCACCTGGGTTGCTCACCTACCTTCCGCCCGGAAGTGGCGCCTGTCGACTTGGGCAAAGACTGGGTCGGCGGTTATTTCTGCCCGTGCCACGGTTCCCACTATGACCTCGCTGGCCGCGTCTACAAATCCCAGCCCGCGCCCCTGAACCTGCCGGTTCCTCCTCACAATTACGAATCTGACGACATCATTGTCATTGGCCTCGACAAGGAGAACGCGTGATGAGCAAGTTCATGGATTGGGTGGATGCGCGCTTCCCCGCCACCAAAATGTGGGAAGACCATCTCAGCAAATATTACGCGCCGAAAAACTTCAACTTCTTCTACTTCTTCGGCTCCCTTGCCCTGTTGGTGCTGGTCAACCAGATCGTCACTGGCGTGTGGTTGACAATGAGCTACACGCCGTCGGCGGAAGAAGCGTTTGCTTCTGTCGAATACATCATGCGTGACGTCGAGTACGGCTCGATCCTGCGCCTGCTGCACTCCACCGGCGCATCCGCGTTCTTTATCGTCGTGTACCTGCACATGTTCCGCGGCCTGCTCTACGGCTCGTACCAGAAGCCCCGCGAGCTGGTGTGGGTCTTCGGCATGTTGATCTACCTGGCGCTGATGGCCGAAGCCTTCATGGGCTACCTGTTGCCTTGGGGCCAGATGTCGTACTGGGGCGCCCAGGTGATCATCTCGTTGTTCGGCGCAATCCCGGTGATCGGCAACGACCTCACCCAGTGGATTCGTGGTGACTACCTAATCTCCGGCATCACCCTGAACCGCTTCTTCGCCTTGCACGTGGTGGCCTTGCCGATTGTTATCCTGGGCCTGGTGGTACTGCACATCCTGGCGCTGCACGAAGTGGGTTCCAACAACCCGGATGGTGTGGACATCAAGAAGCACAAGGACGAGAACGGCATCCCGCTGGATGGTATTCCGTTCCACCCGTACTACACCGTGAAAGACATTGTCGGCGTAGTGGTGTTCCTGTTTGTGTTCTGCTCGATCGTGTTCTTTTTCCCGGAGATGGGTGGTTATTTCCTGGAGAAGCCTAACTTCGAACAGGCCAACGCCTTCAAGACACCTGAGCACATTGCCCCGGTCTGGTACTTCACGCCGTTCTACGCGATCTTGCGCGCGATCCCCGACAAACTCATGGGCGTGATCGCCATGGGCGCGGCCATCGCCGTGCTGTTCGTGCTGCCGTGGCTCGACCGTAGCCCGGTCAAGTCGATGCGCTACAAAGGCTGGCTGAGCAAGATCTGGCTGTGGGTGTTCTGCATTTCGTTCGTGATCCTGGGTGTGTTGGGTGTATTGGCGCCCACCCCTGAGCGCACGTTGCTGTCGCAGGTCTGCACCTTCCTGTACTTCGCCTACTTTATTCTGATGCCGTTCTATACCCGGCTCGAGAAGACCAAACCGGTTCCGGAAAGGGTGACTGGCTGATGAAAAAATTACTCGTTGCATTCGTGCTTGCGGCGCTGCCGCTACTGTCCTTCGCTGCCGAGCATGGTGCGGAGCTGGAAAAAGTCGATATCGATGTGTCTGACAAAGCCGCCATGCAGGATGGGCTGCGTACATTCACCAACTACTGCATGGGGTGCCACAGCGCCAAGTTCCAACGCTACGAGCGCGTTGCCGATGACCTGGGCATTCCCCATGAGGTGATGCTCAGCCATGCCGTGTTCACGGGCGCCAAGATCGGCGACCACATGAACATCGGCATGCAGCCGGCCGACGCCAAGACCTGGTTCGGCGCTGCACCGCCCGACCTCACCCTGGTGGCTCGGGTACGCGGTACCGACTGGCTCTACGGTTACCTCAAGTCCTTCTACGAAGACCCTGCGCGCCCCTATGGCGTGAACAACAAAGTCTTCCCGAACGTCGGCATGCCGAACGTTCTGGTCGGCCTGCAGGGGCGCCAAGTGGTAGGATGCAAGCAGGTTCAGGTCGTTGAAGACGGCAAGAAGCAATATGATCCGTTGACCGGCACGCCGCTGACCCATGAAGCGTGCGATCAACTGACCATCGTGCCCAAGACCGGTACGCTGAACGAAGAGCAGTTCGACGAGAAGGTCAAGAACCTGGTGACCTTCCTGGCCTACTCGGCCAACCCGGTCAAACTGCAGCATCAGCGCATCGGTACCTACGTCTTGCTGTACCTGGCTTTCTTCTTCGTATTCGCTTATTTGCTCAAGCGCGAATACTGGAAGGATGTGCATTGATCCAACCGTAAGCAATTGCTGTTAATCTTGCGCGCCCAGCGGCATCTCTGAACACGTAGCGCCGGTTTGAACCGGTCGTTACAGGGATGCTTTCTGGGCGCGCTCGTTTTTGAGCTTTCGATAATTTCAACAAGCGAGGAGGACCGCCATGGGCGTGACCAACCGGTTGGCCTGTTACTCCGACCCCGCCGACCACTATTCCCACCGAGTACGCATCGTGCTCGCAGAGAAGGGTGTCAGCGCCGAGATCATCAGTGTGGAGGCGGGCCGTCAGCCGCCGAAGCTGATCGAAGTGAACCCTTACGGCAGCTTGCCCACCCTGGTCGATCGTGACCTGGCGTTGTGGGAGTCGACCGTGGTGATGGAATACCTGGATGAGCGTTACCCTCATCCGCCTTTGCTGCCGGTGTACCCGGTGGCGCGTGCCAACAGCCGCTTGCTGATCCATCGGATCCAGCGTGACTGGTGCGGGCTGGTGGATGTGATCCTGGATTCGCGTTCCAAAGAAGCCGCTCGTGTGCAGGCGCGCAAGGAATTGCGCGAGAGCCTGACCGGCGTTTCGCCGTTGTTCGCCGACAAACCTTTTTTCCTCAGTGAGGAACAAAGCTTGGTGGATTGCTGCCTATTACCCATACTCTGGCGCTTGCCGATTCTGGGCATTGAACTGCCACGGCCGGCCAAGCCGTTGCTTGATTACATGGAGCGCCAGTTTGCGCGTGAGGCTTTCCAGGCGAGTCTGTCTGGCGCCGAACGCGATATGCGCTAAGGCTTAAGGAGCCGCTGATGAACTCCAGTCGACCTTACCTGGTCCGCGCGCTCTATGAGTGGATTGTGGACAACGATTGCACCCCGCACATGCTGGTCAATTCCGAATTTCCTGCGGTTCAGGTGCCCCAGGGTTTTGCCAGTGACGGACAAATTGTGCTGAACGTATCGCCCAGTGCCGTGCGCCACCTGCACATGGACAACGAAGCGGTGAGCTTCGAAGGGCGTTTCGGCGGTGTGCCCCATACGCTGTTCGTGCCTATCGGTGCCATCCTCGGGATCTATGCCCGGGAAAATGGCCAGGGCATGGTGTTCGATCTGGAGTCGCCTTTAGAGGATGACGAAACGATCGAGAGCGAAGACGGTGATGATGTACCGCCACCGGATACCGAGCCGCCGCGCCCTAGCGGTCGGCCAAGCCTGAAAGTGGTGAAGTAGGCGGATTACGCTTACAGACCCATCTGAAAAATGCCTCGACATCTGTCGGGGCATTTTTTTTGCGTGAAGGATATGGATGAAAGTCGCGCCAGAACGGTGATCGTACAACCACCATGGGCTATGATGCGGTCTTTAGTTCGTCGAGAAAGATGGTTCATCATGGAAAACGCCAGCGCCACCCCACGTCTTCCCCGCAAGCGCCGCAGCCTTGCCCAGGAATTGGTCACGGTGTTGTCCGAGCAGATCCGCGATGGCCAGCTCAAACGCGGCGACAAGTTGCCCACCGAGTCGGCGATCATGGACGCCCATGGCGTCAGCCGTACGGTGGTGCGCGAAGCCATCTCGCGGTTGCAGGCGGCAGGGCAGGTGGAGACTCGCCACGGTATCGGCACCTTCGTGCTGGACACGCCAAGCCCCAGCGGTTTCCGCATAGACCCGGCCACCGTGGTGACCTTGCGTGATGTGTTGGCGATTCTGGAGCTGCGTATCAGCCTGGAAGTAGAGTCTGCGGGCCTTGCTGCCTTGCGTCGCAGCGATGAGCAATTGGCGGCCATGCGTGCGGCCCTCGATGCCTTGAATGAAAGTGCGGCCCACGCCGGCGATGCGGTGGCGTCGGACTTTGCCTTCCACCTGGAAATTGCCCTGTCTACCGGTAACCGCTACTTCACCGACATCATGACCCACCTGGGCACCAGCATCATTCCGCGTACCCGCCTGAATTCGGCCCGTTTGGCCCATGATGATCAACAGCATTACATGAGCCGCTTGAGCCGCGAACACGAAGAAATCTATGAGGCGATTGCCCGCCAGGATTCGGATGCGGCGCGTGCGGCCATGCGTCTGCATTTGACCAACAGCCGTGAGCGGCTGCGCCATGCCCATGAAGAGGCAGAGGCACAGCGCGGCTGAGGTTTGCCCGTGTGGGAGCTGTCACTGAGCCACTGCATTCACAGGCAAGCCCTAATGCCAGTCAGTTAAGTGGTCATCGCCTTCTGTAGGAGCGAGCTTGCTCGCGAAAAACGTCAACGATAACGCGTGTTTGCTGAATGAACGCG
Source organism: Pseudomonas sp. L13 (assembly GCF_009935965.1). NCBI lineage: Bacteria > Pseudomonadati > Pseudomonadota > Gammaproteobacteria > Pseudomonadales > Pseudomonadaceae > Pseudomonas > Pseudomonas sp. L13. The sequence continues at coordinate 8,474 of NZ_QODJ01000013.1, read as the reverse complement.
GCGCCTGTAAGTTTTTCGCGAGCAAGCTCGCTCCTACAAAAAAGCCTTAACTGACTGGCATTAAGGCAAGCCAGCTCCCACAGTTGATCTCCATTATCTGGAGTACCGCGTCTATTTAGTTGGCGGGTTGGTTTGGCTTGTAGTCCTTAAGCAGCAAGTACGTGCTCCACCCCCACCAATCATTGGTCCAGTGCTTGTCGTTCAAATCATTGACGTCCTTGCGCCGCAGCACCTTGTCCCCCTCCATCTTGAATAGCGGCGAGAAGTTATTCGCCGGGTTTTGCGCGGCGTTCAGGTCGGGCACATACAGCGGTGCCTTGAACTCGGCCGGGGAGGGTGCGATACCGCTGATGAAGGTTTCGAAGATCTCATCCGCCGAGGCCTGTACGGCCCTTTTGACCTGCACGCGATTGTCGGCGTCGATGCTGTCGAAGTAGCGCTTGTCGCCGTAGGCATGCCACTGAGCGCCCATGGCATTGCGCACCTTGAGCCCGAATTTGCTGTCTTCATCGTGCATGAAGCGGCTGATCAGCGAGCCGAGTTCTCCTGGCGTCACCACTGCCGCCAGTTGTTTACGCGGTACCCGCAGGTGGCCGGCGGAAAACAGGTCGGTCAAAAAGTGATCGGCAAAGCTGTTCATGGCGTAGGCCAATTCCAGGGCCTGGTCGGTGCCGGTCTGATGGGCCACCACTGCCTGTTGCAGTGCTGCCGTATGGCCGGCCAAGTAGGCCGACAAGGCCCACTCACCGAAGTGGTCGGCGTTGTCCGCTGCCAGTTTCAGGTAGCGGCCCAGTGGCACGAGGGCCGAAACAGCGCTGCCGCCGCCGGTGATGCGGTTCCACTCCTCGGACAACGTATCACCAAGAGCGTCGTAGGCTTCGTGAGGCTGTTTGCCGTCCTTGATCGCCTGGTTGACGGCGTTGATCTCCTTTTGCATCACCGCCAGGATCTTCTGCGCTTCTTGCCGTGAAGCGGGCAACACGGCGAGCGAGTTGAAAGCGGCGGTGAAGCGTTGCACGCGCTCGGCCGGGGAGTTGCCATCGCTGATCGGTTGGCCGGGGATGCCATAGAAGTCGCCGCCCAGGGCGATTACTTGACCATAGGTCAGCGCGAGCCCGTTGGGTAGGTGCAGTTCGACTTGGCGCGCAGGAATGGCCGAGGCGTCCTTGCTGAAGCGAAGCAGAGTGTCATCGCCGATGGCGGTGTGTTCACCGCCTTCGAAGCGCAGGGTAGGCGGGTTTTTTTCGGGTGCTGCGAGTTCAAGACCTGACATGTTAGCTCCTTGCTATGTCGTAGGAATCTTCCGTGTTAACTGTATGTACATACAGTTATCTGAATCATAGGTGAGAAATTTCCTACGTCAAGAGCCGCGTCTTAAGCCTGCGCAGGATTACGCCGTATGAATTGCAGTTGACGAATTTATTTATAGTTGTACGATGACGTACGACATCATCAAAACCAACAACAACCTTTCGTAAGAAAGTCTTCGCCCAGGGTGTTCGAATAATGAATCCACAAGAACTGAAGTCCATCCTCTCCCACGGTCTGCTGTCCTTCCCGGTGACCGATTTCAACGCCCAGGGTGATTTCCACCAGGCGGGTTACATCAAGCGCCTGGAATGGCTGGCCCCTTATGGCGCCAGCGCCTTGTTCGCCGCGGGCGGCACAGGTGAGTTTTTCTCCCTGGCGGCCAGCGAATACTCCCAGGTGGTGAAAACCGCCGTGGATACCTGCGCGTCCAGCGTGCCGATCCTGGCCGGTGTAGGCGGTGCCACCCGCCAGGCCATCGAGTACGCTCAAGAGGCCGAACGCCTCGGCGCCAAAGGGTTGCTGCTGCTGCCGCACTACCTCACCGAAGCCAGCCAGGACGGGGTTGCCGCCCACGTTGAAGCCGTGTGCAAGTCGGTCAAGATCGGCGTGGTGGTGTACAACCGCAATGTCTGCCGCCTGACCGCACCGCTGCTGGAGCAACTGGCCGAGCGCTGCCCGAACCTGATCGGCTACAAGGATGGCCTGGGTGATATCGAGTTGATGGTGTCGATCCGCCGTCGCCTGGGCGACCGTTTCAGCTACCTCGGTGGCTTGCCGACTGCTGAGGTTTACGCCGCGGCCTACAAGGCCCTGGGCGTGCCGGTGTACTCCTCGGCGGTGTTCAACTTCATCCCCAAGACGGCGATGGATTTCTACCACGCCATTGCCCGCGAAGATCACGCCACCGTCGGCAAGATCATCGACGACTTCTTCCTGCCGTACCTGGATATCCGTAACCGCAGGGCCGGTTACGCGGTGAGCATCGTCAAGGCCGGTGCGAAAATCGTCGGTTATGACGCCGGCCCCGTGCGCACGCCACTGACCGACCTGCTGCCGGAAGAGTACGAAGCCCTCGCCGCGCTGATCGACAAGCAAGGCGCGCAATAAATTATCCACAAGGCCGCTGAGCAATCAGCGGCCTTTTGCGTCAGGAGAAGATTCGTGTCCCAAGCAAAGCGTTTTGAGAACTACATCAATGGTGAATGGGTAACCGGCGCCGACTACTGCACCAACATCAACCCGTCGGATCTGTCCGACGCCATTGGCGAATATGCCAAAGCGGACGTGGCCCAAGTCAACGCGGCCATTGATGCTGCTCGCGCCGCGTTCCCGGCGTGGTCCACCTCCGGTATCCAGGCGCGTCACGATGCGCTGGATAAAGTCGGCAGCGAAATCCTCGCCCGTCGCGAAGAACTCGGCACCCTGCTGGCCCGAGAAGAGGGTAAGACCCTGCCTGAAGCCATTGGCGAAGTGACCCGTGCCGGCAATATCTTCAAATTCTTCGCCGGTGAATGCCTGCGCCTGTCGGGCGATTACGTGCCGTCGGTGCGTCCGGGCGTCAACGTTGAAGTGACCCGCGAAGCCCTCGGTGTGGTGGGCCTGATCACCCCGTGGAACTTCCCGATTGCCATCCCCGCGTGGAAAATCGCCCCGGCCCTGGCCTACGGCAACTGCGTGGTGATCAAGCCTGCCGAACTGGTGCCGGGCTGTGCCTGGGCCTTGGCCGAAATCATTTCCCGTGCCGGTTTCCCGTCCGGTGTGTTCAACCTGGTGATGGGCAGTGGCCGTGTGGTCGGCGACGTGCTGGTCAACAGTCCGAAAGTCGATGGCATCAGTTTCACCGGGTCTGTGGGCGTTGGGCGTCAGATCGCCGTCAGCTGTGTCTCGCGCCAGGCCAAGGTGCAGTTGGAAATGGGCGGCAAGAACCCGCAGATCATTCTCGACGATGCCGACCTCAAACAGGCTGTCGAGCTGTCGGTCCAGAGTGCGTTTTACTCCACCGGCCAGCGTTGCACCGCCTCGAGCCGTTTGATCGTTACTGCCGGAATTCACGACCAGTTTGTCGCCGCCATGGCCGAGCGCATGAAGTCGATCAAGGTCGGTCACGCGTTGAATAGCGGCACCGACATTGGCCCGGTGGTGTCCCAGGCCCAGCTGGATCAGGACCTGAAGTACATCGACATCGGCCAGAGCGAAGGTGCCCGGCTGGTGAGTGGTGGCGGCCTGGTGACCTGTGACACCGAAGGCTATTACCTGGCGCCCACACTGTTTGCCGACAGTGAAGCGGCGATGCGCATCAGCCGTGAAGAGATCTTCGGCCCGGTGGCCAACGTGGTACGCGTGGCCGACTACGAGGCGGCGCTGGCCATGGCCAATGACACCGAGTTCGGCTTGTCGGCCGGCATCGCCACCACCTCGCTCAAATATGCCAACCACTTCAAGCGCCACTCCCAAGCCGGGATGGTGATGGTCAACCTGCCGACGGCGGGGGTGGATTACCACGTTCCATTTGGTGGCCGTAAGGGCTCATCCTACGGTTCGCGTGAGCAAGGTCGCTATGCGCAAGAGTTCTACACCGTGGTGAAAACCAGCTACATCGGTTCGTAACACGCAGCACCCTCCCTGTAGGAGCGAGCTTGCTCGCGAAAAACTCAAATGCACCGCGTGCATCCTGAATGCCCGCGTAATCGTTGACGTCTTTCGCGAGCAAGCTCGCTCCTACAGGGGGGCGCAACCAAGCAATACAAAATCATTACCCGCAAAAAAAATAATTAGTGGGAGTACTTTTACATGCAAGCGACCAAGCCGACCCACGTCCGCTATTTGATCCTGCTCATGCTGTTCCTGGTGACCACGATCAACTACGCCGACCGGGCCACCATCGCTATCGCCGGCTCCAGCCTGCAAAAAGACCTCGGTATCGACGCGGTCACCCTCGGTTATATCTTCTCTGCATTCGGTTGGGCCTACGTGGCCGGGCAAATCCCCGGTGGCTGGCTGCTTGACCGTTTCGGCTCGAAAAAAGTCTATGCCTTGAGCATCTTCACCTGGTCGCTGTTCACCGTGCTGCAAGGCTATGTCGGTGAGTTTGGCGTTTCTACTGCAGTAGTCGCGCTGTTCATGCTGCGCTTCATGGTGGGCTTGGCCGAGGCGCCGTCGTTTCCGGGCAATGCCCGTATTGTTGCGGCGTGGTTTCCTACGGCTGAACGCGGTACTGCGTCGGCGATCTTCAACTCGGCCCAGTACTTCGCCACGGTGTTGTTCGCGCCGTTGATGGGCTGGATCGTCTATCGCTTCGGCTGGCAGCACGTGTTTATCGTGATGGGCGTGATCGGCATTGTTTTCTCGCTGATCTGGCTGAAAGTTATCCACAGCCCGCGCCAGCATCCGATGATCAACGAGGCCGAGTTCAATCACATCGCCGCCAATGGCGCGATGGTCGACATGGATCAGGACAAGGGCAAGGGCAAGAAAACCGACGGGCCGAAGTGGGATTACATCCGCCAGCTTCTGACCAACCGCATGATGCTCGGTGTCTACCTGGGCCAGTACTGCATCAATGGCATCACCTACTTCTTCCTGACCTGGTTTCCGGTGTACCTGGTGCAGGAGCGTGGCATGACCATCCTCAAGGCCGGCTTCATTGCCTCGTTACCGGCGATCTGCGGCTTTATCGGCGGCGTGCTCGGTGGGGTGATTTCCGACTACCTGCTGCGCAAAGGCCACTCGCTGACCTTCGCACGCAAGGCGCCAATCATCGGTGGCCTGCTGATTTCCAGCAGCATCGTGGCGTGCAATTACGTGGATATCGAATGGATGGTGGTGGGCTTCATGGCCTTGGCCTTCTTCGGCAAGGGCGTTGGCGCACTGGGTTGGGCGGTGGTGTCCGACACGTCGCCGAAACAAATCGCCGGGCTCAGTGGCGGCTTGTTCAACACCTTCGGTAACCTGGCGTCGATCACCACGCCGATTGTGATTGGCTACATCATCAGCACCACCGGCTCGTTCAAATGGGCGCTGGTGTTCGTTGGCGCCAACGCGCTGGTGGCGGTGTTCAGTTACCTGGTGATTGTCGGCCCGATCAAGCGCGTGGTGCTCAAGGAGCCGCCGACCCAGGGCCCTGAGTTGACCAACCTTTCTCAAGCGCATTCCTGAGGTTCGTGTGATGCAGTTGATTGAACATGCCGACTCGCCGCGCTCGATCCGTTTGCACGAGCGCGACAATGTGGTGATCGTAGTGAACGATCAAGGGGTACCCGCCGGTACCGAGTTTCCCGACGGCCTGGTCACCGTGGATTTCATCCCGCAGAGCCACAAGGTGACGCTGGAAGACATTCCCGAGGGCGGCCAGATTATTCGCTACGGCCAGACCATCGGTTATGCCCTGGCACCGATTCCCCGCGGCAGTTGGGTGCAGGAGGACCAGCTGCGCATGCCCACCGCACCGCCGCTGGACAGCTTGCCGCTGTCCACCGAGGTGCCTGAAGCCCAGGCGCCCCTGGAGGGGTTTACCTTCGAGGGCTATCGCAATGCGGACGGCACCGTGGGCACGCGCAATATCCTCGGCATTACCACCACCGTGCAATGCGTGACCGGCGTGCTGGACCATGCGGTCAAGCGCATCAAGGACGAGTTGCTGCCCAACTACCCCCATGTCGATGACGTGGTGGCGCTGACCCACAGCTACGGCTGCGGCGTGGCGATTACGGCAACGGATGCCTACATCCCCATCCGCACCGTGCGCAACCTGGCGCGCAACCCCAACCTGGGCGGCGAAGCCTTGGTGATCAGCCTGGGCTGCGAAAAGCTCCAGGCCGGCCAGGTGATGCACGATAACGACAGTTCTGTAGACCTGAGCGAGCCGTGGCTGTATCGCCTGCAGGATTCCAGCCACGGCTTTACCGAAATGATCGAGCAGATCATGGCCCTGGCCGACGTGCGCTTGAAGAAACTCGACCAGCGCCGCCGCGAAACCGTGCCGGCCTCCGAGTTGATCCTGGGCATGCAGTGCGGCGGCAGCGATGCGTTTTCCGGCATCACCGCCAACCCGGCACTGGGCTATGCCTCGGACCTGTTGCTGCGCGCCGGCGCGACGGTGATGTTTTCCGAAGTGACTGAAGTGCGCGATGCGATTTACCTGCTGACTTCACGCGCGCAAAACGAGGACGTTGCCCGTGAGTTGGTCAGGGAAATGGACTGGTACGACCGTTACCTGGCCAAGGGCGAGGCGGACCGTAGCGCCAATACCACGCCGGGTAACAAGAAGGGCGGGTTGTCGAACATTGTCGAGAAGTCGTTGGGCTCCATCGTCAAATCCGGCAGCAGTGCGATCAACGGCGTACTTGGCCCTGGGGAACGCTTCAAGGAAAAGGGCCTGATCTTTTGCGCCACACCGGCCAGTGATTTTGTCTGCGGCACCTTGCAACTGGCGGCGGGCATGAACCTGCACGTGTTCACCACTGGGCGCGGCACACCGTACGGGCTGGCGATGGCGCCGGTGGTGAAGGTTTCCACCCGCACCGAGCTGGCCCAGCGTTGGCCGGACCTGATCGATATCGACGCCGGGCGTATTGCCACGGGGCGGGCGAGCATCGAGGAGCTGGGTTGGGAGCTGTTCCACTTCTATCTGGATGTGGCCAGCGGCAAGAAGCAGACCTGGGCAGAGCGGCACAAGCTGCATAACGACATCACGCTGTTCAACCCGGCGCCCATTACCTGAGACCAGGCGCTAACCCTGTAGGAGCGAGCTTGCTCGCGAAAAACGTCAACGATAACGCGTGTTAACTGAATGAGCGCGGCGCCTGGGAGTTTTTCGCGAGCAAGCTCGCTCCTACATTTGAAGTGCGTTGCCCACACGAACCCGCTCGTACTGGCTTATCATTAGCCAACTAACGACGCCCACCAAGGTTCTCCCCCGGCATGCTGGCAATCTTCCTCACCACCCTCACCATCACCGCGCCGGTGTTTGCCATGCTGTTCCTGGGCGTGTTTCTAAAGCGCATCAACTGGATCAATGACAATTTTATCCACACTGCATCGTCCCTGGTGTTCAACGTCGCCATGCCGGCGCTGCTGTTCCTGGGCATTCTGCATGCCGACCTGCACTCGGCGCTCAAGCCGGGGCTGCTGATCTACTTTTGCGTCGCCACCCTGGTGAGCTTTGCCATGGCCTGGGGCTGGGCGATCTTTCGTTGCAAGCGCGAAGACCGAGGCATCTACGCCCAAGGCGCGTTTCGTGGCAACAACGGGGTCATCGGCCTGGCGCTGGCGGCCAGTATGTACGGCGACTACGGTATCTCCCTGGGCGCGATCCTCGCCGCGTTGGTGATCCTCTTTTACAACACGCTGTCAACCATTGTGCTGGCGGTGTATAGCCCGGTGATCAAGTCCGACCCGTGGAGCATCTTCAAAAGCGTAATGGCCAACCCGCTGATTATCAGCGTGATCGTCGCCGCGCCGTTCGCGTACTTCCAGATCGGCGTGCCCGGTTGGCTTGAGAAATCCTTGCAGTACCTGTCCGACACCACGCTGCCGTTGGCGTTGATTTGCATCGGCGGCACCTTGTCCATGGCCGCGCTGCGCAAGAGTGGCAACATGGCGTTGAGCGCAAGCCTGATGAAGATGATCTGGCTGCCGGTGATCGCCACCCTGGGCGCGTGGTTGCTGGGGTTCCGAGGGCCGGAGTTGGGGATTCTGTTCCTGTATTTCGGCGCGCCGACTGCAGCCGCGAGCTTTGTGATGGCCAGGGCGGCGGAGGGGAATCATGAGTTGGCGGCAGCGATTATCGTGATCACCACGCTGATGGCGGCGGTGACTACGAATATCGGGATTTTTGTGTTGCAGGCGGGTGGTTGGATCTGAAATAGGCGGGCAGCTTGAGGCCCCCATCGCAGCATAGGTATCTACACAACTTTGGTGTGACGCTGGACCTGTGGCGAGGGAGCTTGCTCCCGTGACGGACTGACAGTCGGCGCTGATCTAACTGACACACCACGATCCAAATGTGGGAGCTGGCTTGCCTGCGAAGACGGCCTGACAGGCAACACAGTTGGACCGGGTACATATCCGTTATTTAGGTAACGGCCGCTTAGGGTTCCGCCCTGACGGCGGCTCACTTTTGAAAAGCGCAAAAGTAAGCAAAACGCTCTTGCCCCACCACTCGG
>NZ_QODJ01000129.1:0-4113 GCF_009935965.1 Pseudomonas sp. L13 | reverse complement strand
GGCCCCCCAAATCACTGGCGGATTACGGGCACACCGAGCCTAGGCGAGGTGCCGAGTGGTGGGGCAAGAGCCTTTTGGTTACTTTTGGGCTCTTTTCAAAAGTGACCCGCTGTAAAAGCGGAACCAATAGCAGCCATTACCGCAGGAACGGATATGTACGCGGTCTGATCCGAGATACTGGTCGGCTGTCAGACCGTCTTCGCAGGCAAGCCAGCTCCCACAGGGTTTTTGAGGCAGCTGTTAGACAACGAACCTGGCCACCATCCCATTCAAATCCACCGCCAGCCTCGACAGTTCATGGCTGGCTGCACTGGTCTGGTTGGCGCCCGCCGCCGACTGGGTGGCCAGGTCGCGGATGTTGACCAGGTTGCGGTCCACCTCGCGGGAGACCTGGGCCTGTTCTTCCGACGCGCTGGCAATCACCAGGTTGCGTTCGTTGATCAGGCTGATGGATGCCGTGATCTGCTCCAGTGACGCGCCAGCTGCGCGTGCCATTTCCAGGGTGTTCTGGCTACGCTGGTTGCTCTGTTGCATGGACTGCACCGCCTCCCCGGTGCCGTTCTGGATGCCGGCGACCATTTTCTCGATTTCCTGGGTCGACTGCGCGGTGCGATGGGCCAGGGCGCGTACTTCATCGGCGACCACCGCAAAGCCACGTCCGGCCTCGCCGGCACGGGCAGCCTCGATAGCCGCGTTAAGCGCCAGCAGGTTGGTTTGCTCGGCAATCGCGCGAATCACATCCAGTACCTTGCCGATATCCCGGCCCTGGGCGGCCAAGCCTTCGATCATCGCGGAGGTGTTCTGCACGTCCTGGGTCATGGTCTGGATCGCGCCGACGGTTTCCATCACCCGATCACGGCCTTCCCGCGCCGCCTGGTTGGACTGCCCGGACGCCTCGGAGGTGGAAACCGCGTTACGCGCCACTTCCTCCACCGCCGCCGTCATCTCATTGACGGCCGTGGCGGCCTGGTCGATTTCGTTGTTCTGCTGTTGCAGGCCACGAGACGCCTCCTCGGTGACCGCGCTCAATTCCTCTGCGGCCGAAGCCAGCTGCGTGGCCGAGCCGGCGATGTGCTGGATGGTCTGGCGCAGGCTGGCTTGCATGGTCGACAGCGCACTGATCAAACGCGCTGGTTCGTCCTTGCCCTCGTCCTCGATGGTTTTGCTGAGGTTGCCGGCGGCGATGGTTTCAGCCACTTCCACGGCCTTGCGCAGCGGGGTCACGATACTGCGGGTCAGCAACCAGGCCAGTAGCACGGTGAGCAACGCCGCCACTATAGAGACCGCTACCACACCGGTGATCGCGCCCTCGTAGCTTTGCCCGGCATCTACGTCGGCTTGCTTGGCGTCGGCCGCATTGATGGCGATCAGCTTGTTCAGTTGCTCACCCATCTGGTCGGTGCCGTCCTTGATGCGGCTGTTGATCAGTGCGCGCATCTCATCAAGCTTGCCTTGCTTGGACAACGCCATCATTTCGGCCTGGGCCTTGAAGTAGCTGTCCAGGGTGGCGCCAAAGGCCTTGTACAGCGCCGCCTCCTCCGGGCCAGCGGGCAACGTGGCGTATCCGGCCTGGGCGGTCTTGACCTTGTCGGCCAACACACCGATGCGGGTCTCGGCTTCCTGCAAGGCGCCAGGCTCGCGATTGACCAGCACGCGAAACGACAGGATGCGCAGGCGCAGCACGTTTTCGGTGATCGTGCCCAGGTACGTCACGCTGGGCAGTTGGTTGGCGCTCATGTCCAGGGAAGACTGGCGCATCTGTGTCATGCGGTTGACCGCGAACACCCCCAACAGCACCACTAAAACCGCAATGAAAGCGAAACCGATAAACGCACGAGGGGCAATATTCAGGTGACGGAGGGACATAGGGCTGCTCTCAGAAGTAGTGTTTGCGTGCATCCTTGCCGCGAAACGATCCGTCAGCGTCAACGCGCTGCCCAGACCTTGGTCACCACTGTTGTCATTGTAGTGTGGGCCTATATTTGATATCGGCTGGGCAATCGCTTTAGCACAGGGTCTTTATAAATATTTTTTTACACTTCAGGCGCCTGGCACTTTCTGGCATCCTGCGCCTCCATTTTCTGACCCGAGCCATCATTTTGTCTGACGCTCAAGCCCCGCGCCCACGCTATAAATCCGACCTCATGTACGGCCTCGAAGACCGCCCGCACTTCACCGCCGCGATTTTTGCCGCGTTGCAGCATGTGTTAGCGAGTTTTGTCGGCATCATCACGCCCACGCTGATCGTTGGCGGCGTACTGGGGCTGGAAAGCGAAGTGCCGTACCTGGTGAGCATGGCGCTGTTCGTGTCGGGGCTTGGCACCTTTGTGCAGGCGCGCACCTTCGGGCCGGTGGGTTCGGGGCTGTTGTGCCTGCAGGGCACCAGCTTTTCCTTTATCAGCGTGATTTTGAGCGCCGGGTTCATGGTCAAGGCCCGGGGCGGCGGCACCGATGAGATCCTCTCGACGATCTTTGGCATCTGCTTTTTCGCGGCGTTTATCGAAGTGGTGCTCAGCCAGTTCATCGGCAAGCTGCGCAAACTGATCACCCCCGTGGTCACCGGCACCATCATTACCTTGATGGGGTTGTCGCTGATCAAGGTGGCGGTCACCGACATGGCCGGCGGCTATGGCGCCAGCGACCTCGGCGCGGCGGGCAACATGGGCCTGGCGGCGTTGGTGCTGCTGACCATCGTGGTGCTCAACCGCTTCAACAACCCGTTCCTGCGCCTGGGTTCGATCGTGATCGGTTTGACCCTGGGCTTTGTAGTAGCGTGGCTGCTGGGCCGCGTCGACATGGCCGCCCTACCCCAGGTGCCGCTGATCAGCGTGCCCGTGCCGTTCAAGTACGGTTTCTCGTTCGACTGGGTGGCGTTTATCCCGGTGGCGGTAATCTTCCTGATTTCGCCCCTGGAAGCGGCCGGTGACCTGACCGCCAACTCGATGATTTCCCAGCAACCGGTCAAGGGCCCGCTGTATATCAAGCGTATCAAGTCCGGCCTGCTGGCCGACGGCCTCAACTCCGCAATGGCCGCCACCTTCAACAGCCTGCCGATGGTGACCTTCGCCCAGAACAACGGCGTGATCCAATTGACCGGCGTGGCCAGCCGCTACGTGGCGTACTTCATTGCCGGCCTGCTGGTGCTGCTGGGGCTGTTCCCGATGATCGGCGCGGTGCTGCAACTGATGCCCAAGCCGGTACTGGGTGGCGCGACCCTGATCATGTTCGGCACCGTGGCCGTGGCCGGGATCAAGATCCTCGCCGAAGCGGGCCTGCATCGGCGCAATGTGCTGATCGTGGCGATTTCCCTGGGCATGGGCCTAGGCGTCGCCGCCGTGCCGGAGGTGCTGCGCGAGCTGCCCAAGGCGCTGCACAACATCTTCGAATCGCCGATCACTGTGGGCGCATTCTGTGCAATCCTGCTGAACATTTTCCTGCCCGAAGAGTTCATAGAGCTGGAAGAAGATGAATTCGAACCGGAGTCCTCGACCCTCAAGGTCATGCAGGACCCAGACGTTACCCCAAAGTAGGAGCATTTCTCTATGCGCAAGCTCATGGTTCTATCGCTGCTGCTGACCTTGAGCGCGTGCGCACTGTTCCCCAACCGCGACCCGGTGAACATCAATGTGGTGGGCATCGAGCCGCTGCAAAGCCAGGACCTGGAAGTGCGCTTTGCGGTGAAGCTGCGGGTGCAGAACCCCAATGAAGCGGCAATCGACTACAACGGCGTGGCCCTGGACCTGGAGGTCAACGGCCGGCCACTCGCTTCTGGCGTCAGCGATCAGGCTGGCAGCATCCCCCGCTTCTCCGAGACCGTGTTGATGGTGCCCGTCAGCGTTTCAGCGTTTTCGGTGTTGCGCCAGACCCTGGGCTTGAGCCAGACCCAAAGCCTGAACAACCTGCCCTACGTGCTGCGCGGCAAACTGGCGGGTGGCCTGTTTGGCACGATGCGTTTTGTAGAACGTGGCACCCTGGACTTGCCGAACACCGCCACTTGGTAAGTGGCTGAAAACCAAATCCCCCGAACACTGAAGATCAAATGTGGGAGGCCCCACTAAGTCTCCGACATAGCGCTGTCGCGCATCAAACTGGTTCATCGTAAGGTTTAAGAAC
>NZ_QODJ01000128.1:0-4274 GCF_009935965.1 Pseudomonas sp. L13 | reverse complement strand
GTTACCGCAGCAATGGATATGTACACAATCCAACTGTGTCGCCTGTCAGGCCGCCTTCGCGAGCAAGCCCGCTCCCAAAGTTGGATCGTGGGGTGTCAGGTAGATAGGGGGCGGCTGGCAGGCCGTCATCGCAGGCAAGCCGGCTCCCACATATCGAAGCGGTTCATCACAGGGCGTAGGCGATGCCCACCTGCACGGTACGCGGTGCACCGGGGTAGGTGTAGATATTGCCGAACGCGCCTTCTTCATACTCGCGGTTGAACAGGTTCTTCACATCCAGGTTCAGACGCACCTGCTCATTGACTTTGTAGTAGCCGAGCAAGTCGACCACGGTGTAGGCGTCCATGGAGAATGCCGTGTTGGCGGTCTGGCCTGCGCGCTGGTCGACGTACTTGCCGCCGGCGCCGAGGCCCAGGCCTTTGAGCGCGCCGTCCTGAAACTCATAGACATTGAGCAGGCTGAGGCTGTTGCGCGGGATGTTCATCAAACGAGTGCCGGAGCGCAAAGTGTTGTCACGGGTGACTTCGGCATCTACGTAGGCGTAGCCGCCGATCACACGCCATTCGGGCGTGAGGTTGCCTGCCACGTTCAGGTCAAATCCACGACTGCGCACCTGGCCGGCCGCAACACTGAAGGTATTGTCCACGGGGTCGGTGGTCAGCACGTTCTTCTTCTCGATCTGATAGATCGCCGCATCCACGCTCAACTGCCGATCCAGCGCATCCCACTTGATACCCATCTCGTAGGACTTACCTTTCTCCGGCGCAAAACCACCACCTTCACGACTGGCGCCAGTGTTGGGCTTGAACGAACGCGCGGCATCGGCATACACCGCGACGGTGTCGGTGAGGTCGTAGATCACACCCACACGCGGGGTGACCGCGTTGTCGGCAGCCTGCCAGCTTTTACCCACATAGTTCTGGTAATCATGCTCGAAACGCTCAAAACGCGCACCGGCCAGTACTTTCAGCCGTTCAGTGAGGGCGACTTGGTCCTGCACGAAGGCAGCGTAGGTCTTGAGGTTTTCTTTATCGTGGGTCGGCGTACGGGTCAGTGCTGGACGGGTTTGACCGTACACCGGGTCAAAGATATCGATGGGGTAGGTACCCGCAACTGCGCTGGAACGCTGGATGATCGACTTGTAGTCGTAATCCTCGTACTCGATACCCGTGAGCAGCGTGTGATCGAAGCCGCCAGTGGAGAAGTGCCCGGTCAAGTTGAGCTGGTAATCCTTGTCGGTCCATTCCAGCTTGCGGTAGTTGAAGTTGCGTTGCAGGGTGCGGCCATCGGCGCCCAGGCTGCCCGGCCCGTTGGCTTCGATAGCATTGCCTTTCAGGCTGCCGTCCAACCATTGGAAACCGCCGCCCAGGGCCCAGTTGTCGTTCAGTGCATGCTCGAAACGCAACTGCGCCATGTTGTTGTCGTTGTGCAGCTTGCCCGCGTTTTTGTCGCCCCAGAACGTATCACGCGAGGGCGTGCCACGCTGGTTGGGGAAGCGCGTCAGGCCACGGTCCAGCGGGTGGTTGTTGCGCATGAAATCGCCTTCGAAGGTCACCTTGGTGTCATCGGTGGCCTGCCAGGTGAGCACCGGTGTCACGCCGTAGCGTTCCGTCTCGACGTGATCGCGGAAGGTGTCGCCGCCCTCGCCCACCACGTTCAGGCGATAGGCCAGACGGCCTTCCTCGTCCAGCGGGCCGGAGGCATCCAGGGTGCCGCGCTGCATGCCCTGGTCATTGAGCTGGCTGCCCAGGGTGACGGTGCGTTCGGCCAGCGGTTGCTTGGACACCACGTTGAAGGTACCGCCCGGGTCGCCACGGCCGTAGAGCATGGTCGCAGGGCCGCGCAACACTTCAAGACGCTCGATGGTGTTGGCGTCCGGCATGTTCGGGTAACCGCGGTTGATCGGAAAACCGTTGCGGTAGAACTCACCGGTGGTGAAGCCGCGCACGGTAAAGGTGGTCAGGCCCTGCCCGCCAAAATTGTTGGCGCGGCCCACGCCGCCGGCGTAGTCGAGGGCATCCTGCAGGCGCGTTGCACCGAGGTCTTCGACCACGTCCTTGGACACCACACTGATGGACTGCGGGGTTTCATGAATAGAGGTGTCGGTGCGCGTCGCACTGGCTGAGCGTGTGGCACGGTAGCCCCGCACCGGGCCCTGGGCCGACTCAAGGTCCGCGGTGGCGGTGACATTGGTCGCTTGCAGCTCGATACTGGCGTTCTCGGCAGGCACCTGCTCGGCCCACGCAAAGGGGGAAAACGCCTGGAGCACACAGATGGAAATCAGGGTACGACGCATGGGGGTAGAACCTAGTGAATGAGCCAGATGGGGCGGCAAACCTGCCAAGAATTCGCCGCGCATCATATATCAGGGCATTCTCGTTTGATATCCGTTCTCATTTGTTATTTTTCGCCGCGTAGGTCGCGAAAAACCATAGGCGAAAAAAAGCCACTCAATCGAGTGGCTTATGTCACGCGCAGGCTTACCTCAGCGATAGCGTTCCAACCAATGCGCGTACGGCGCCGGCAAGGTCCAGGAGGACTTGTCCACGCCCAGTTCCTTGGCGGCGAAGTACGCCCAATGCGGGTCGGCCAGATGTGCACGACCTACCGAAACCAGGTCCAGGTGCCCGGCCTGCAACGCGCCTTGGGCCAGTTGTGGCGTGCCGAAGCCCCAGGCTGACGTCACCGGGATACCGGCTTCACGGCGTACACGCTCAGCAATCGGGCCCATGAAGGCCGGGCCCCACGGAATGTTGGTGTCCGGAATGGTAAAGCCGACGCTGACGCTCAGCAGGTCCAGGCCACCGTCCTTGAAACGGCGGGCCAGTTCGATGGACTCGGTGAGGGTCTGCTCATCACGGCCGTCGTATTCGATCACGCCGAACCGAGCGGTGAGCGGCAGGTTTTCTGGCCAGACTTCACGCACCGCAGCCAGGGTTTCGAGGAGGAAGCGGCTGCGGTTGTCGAAGCTGCCACCGTAGGCATCGGTACGCTGGTTGGAGTGTTCGGAGAAAAAGCTCTGGCCCAGGTAACCGTGGGCGAAGTGCAGCTCGATCCATTCAAAGCCGGCATCGCGAGCGCGGCGGGCCGCGTCGACGAAATCCTGTTGCACGCGGGCAATGTCTTCCAAGGTCATGGCACGCGGTACGTTGGGCAGGTTGGCGCCGAACGCGATGGCAGACGGGGCGATGGTTTCCCAGCTACGGGCATCAGAGGCCGGGATGTGGTCATCGCCTTCCCAAGGGCGATTGGCGCTGGCTTTGCGGCCGGCGTGGGCGATCTGGATACCCGGCACCGAACCTGCGGCCTTGATGGCCTTGACCATGGGCACGAATGCCTGGGCGTGGGCATCGCTCCAGATCCCGGCGCAGCCTGGGGTGATGCGCCCTTCAGGGGCGACCGCAGTGGCCTCGACCACCAGCAGGCCGGCACCACCACGGGCCATGCCGGCCAGGTGCACGTGGTGCCAGTCGTTGACCATGCCGTCGTCGGCCATGTATTGGCACATCGGTGGAATAGCAATGCGATTGCGCAAGGTCACGTCTTTAAGTTTGAACGGTTCGAACAAGGCCGACATTGGGAGCTCCAGGAAGGGGTGAGTGATTCGATAGTTCGATGGTAATCGAACTATGGTATTGAACGCTACCCCCCTGTTATGATCCGCCCCATGCGAGCCTTCAAACACCCTACCCCGCTAGAATTGACCCTTGAGCGTGTGCTGTACGCCTTGAGCGACCCCGTACGCCTGGACATCGTGCGCTACCTGGCCAACGTGCCAGAGGCGACCTGTGGCGAACTGGACGGGGGGCGGCCCAAGTCCAGCATGTCCCATCACTTCCGGGTATTGCGCGATGCCGGTCTGGTGCACACGCGCAATGTGGGCACTACCCATATGAACTCTTTGCGCCGTGACGAGCTGGAGAGCCGCTTCCCGGGGTTGCTGGCCAGTGTGTTGTCACAGCACTAGACGCATAACTTCGGCGCGACGCTGGGCCTGTGGCGAGGGCGCTTGCTCCCGTGACGGCCTGCCAGCCGCCACCCATCTCCCTGACACACCACAGTCAAACTGTGGGAGCTGGCTTGCCTGCGATGACGGCCTGCCAGCTGACACCTATCTCCCTGGCATCCCACGATCAACCTGTGGGAGCGGGCTTGCTCGCGAAGGCGGCCTGGCAGTCAACACGTTGGATTGTGTGTATATCCATTCCTGCGGTAACGGCCACTTAGGGTTCCGCCCTGACGGCGGCTCACTTTTGAAAAGCGCAAAAGTAAGC
>NZ_QODJ01000127.1:0-4290 GCF_009935965.1 Pseudomonas sp. L13 | reverse complement strand
TATGTACACGGTCCAACTGTGTTGACTGTCAGGCCGTCTTCGCAGCGATGCGGCGACCCGACAAGCCAGCTCCCACATTGGATCGCGGCGCATCAGTTATATCTGTGTCGACTGCCATGAAGGCATACCTCACCACCCCTCTTTCAACATCCGTAGCTCCAGATGCTGCAACAACATAATCGTCTTGCCATCCACAATCTCCCCGCTCTGCACCATCGCCAGCGCCTGCTCGAAGCCCAGCTCCAGCACCTCGATATCCTCGCCCTCTTCTTCCAGGCCTCCGCCCGTCCCCACTCGGTCGCCGGGCTGGTATTCGCCGATAAAAAAGTGAATCCGCTCGGTCACCGAGCCTGGGCTCATGAACGCCGCGTAGATTTTTTCCACCTGCCCGACGCGATAGCCGGTCTCTTCCTCGGCCTCCAGGCGGATGCGTTCTTCGGCGCTGGCGTTGTCGAGCAAACCGGCTGCCGCTTCAATCAGGTAGCCGGAGTAATCGTTGACGAAAGTAGGCATGCGGAACTGGCGAATCAGCAACACCGTGCGTTGTTCGCGGTTGTACAACAGGATGGTCGCCCCGTTGCCTCGGTCATACACCTCGCGGGTCTGGGCTTGCCAACTGCCGTCGCGACGGCGCAGGTCGAAGCTGTATTTCTTCAGCAGGTACCAGTTGTCCGAGAGGGTTTCTTCGGCGGTGATGCGCACGGGGCTGTTATTCATGTGTGGGCCTTTACAGGTGGGGCAGGTTCAAGCCGTCCACCCTATCAATCCGCACGAGGATTGTTCAATGCTGTAACACTTTCATCGGTCACGGCCGTCGCATTAATGCCTGCCCGCCCAGGCCATCTGGTAAAACCCGTGCTTCACCTTTGTTCTGGAACCTTCATGTCTTCTGCTTCTATACCTCGCCGGGGCCTGCGCTGGTTTGTCTGGCTGTGCATGGCCGTGTTGATTGTCGGCCTGCCGGTCGGCTGCGCCGTGTTGCAACACAAGGAGCGCGAACTGGTGTTTCGCATCGAGCCGGGAACCGCCGGTTGGTACACCGGCCTGCCCAAGGCGGTGCAGGAATTTGAACTCAAGCCCGCCAGTTTCAAAGCAGGGCAGAACATTCATGGCTGGTGGTACCCGGCAGCCAACAAAGACGCGCCCGCCATCCTCTATTTGCACGGGGTACGCTGGAACCTCACGGGCCAATTGTTTCGCATCGAGCAATTGCATGCCCTGGGCTTTTCGGTCCTGGCCATCGACTATCGCGGCTTTGGCCAAAGCCAGGGCGACCTGCCCTCGGAAGCCACGGTGTACGAGGACGCTCGCATTGCCTGGGAGCGTTTCCAGACCCTGCAACCAGACCCCAGCAAACGTCTGATCTACGGGCACTCCCTGGGTGGCGCGGTCGCCATCGACCTCGCCGCCGAACTGGGCAAGCAGGTGCCGCTGCCGGTGCGCGGGCTGGTGATCGAATCCACCTTCACCTCCCTGGCGGATGTCGCCACGGCCGTTGCCAACACCTCATTGCCGGTGCGCTGGTTGCTGTCGCAGAAGTTCGATTCCATCGACAAGATTGCCGACATCCACATGCCGCTGCTGGTTGTCCACGGCCTTGACGACCGCTACGTACCACCGCGCTTCAGCCAGCAGTTATTCGAAGCCGCGCAGCAGCCCAAACACCTGTTGCTGGTGCCAGGCGCCAGCCACAACAACAGCATGAACCTGGCCGGGCGCAGCTATGGTCAAGCGCTGGAAAACCTGATGCGCACAAAGATGCCCGCCCAGGTGGTGACCCACTCCACAAGCCGCGATAACGCTTCATAAATACGCTTTTCGACACTGGGTTCGCGCTTGGCTGTCAAGCGCAAACCCTGGCCATGTTGGCCCGAAATGCAAGTTGATCAAATAATGATCTTCGCGGAAATCGCCAACGCTGCCGGGCCTTCGCAAAGTTATCCACAGAGATACCCACGGTTTTCGTGGACAACTCTTTTAATATTTTTACGTTTTTTTTGCTTAAGCCGTGCTTCCAGGAAAGGTACCGGGCAACAGGATTTCGCGATTCACCTCACGTATATCCTTATAGCCACAGAGCGCCATCGACACGTCCAGTTCGCGGGCGATGATATCGAGCGCCTTGGTCACTCCCGCCTCGCCCATCGCCCCCAACCCATACAAATGCGGGCGGCCGATCATGGTGCCCTTGGCGCCCAACGCCATGGCCTTGAGCACGTCCTGGCCGGAACGAATCCCCCCATCGAGCCACACTTCAATGCGGTTGCCCACGGCTTCGACAATCGTCGGCAATTGGCTGATGCTCGACGGCGCGCCATCAAGCTGGCGGCCACCGTGGTTGCTCACCACCAACGCATCGGCACCGCAATCGGCCGCCAAACGTGCATCCTCCACATCGAGAATGCCCTTGATGATCAGCTTGCCGCCCCAACACTTTTTGATCCACGCCACATCGTCCCAACTCAGGCGCGGGTCAAATTGCTGGGCGGTCCACGACGACAGCGAACTCATGTCAGCCACACCCTTCACATGCCCGACGATATTGCCAAAGCCGCGCCGCTGAGTACCCAGCATGCCCATCACCCAGCGCGGCTTGGTCATCATGTTGAGGATATTCGGCAGGGTCAGCTTGGGTGGCGCGGACAGGCCGTTGATCAAGTCTTTGTGGCGCTGCCCCAGAATCTGCAAATCCAGGGTCAGCACCAATGCATCCACCCCGGCAGCCTTGGCGCGCTCGATCAACTGCTCGATAAAACTGCGGTCGCGCATCACATACAGCTGGAACCAGAACGGCTGGCCGACATGCTCGGCGATGTCTTCCAGCGAACAGATACTCATGGTCGACAAGGTGTAGCGCAGCCCGAACGCGGCAGCGGCACGGGCAGTGAGGATTTCGCCATCGGCATGCTGCATGCCCGCCAGGCCAGTCGGCGCCAGCGCCACGGGCATGGCCATGTCCTGGCCGATCATACTGGCGCGGATCGAACGTTCGTCGATATTGCGCGCCACCCGTTGGCGGAACTTGATACGTGCAAAATCCGTTTCGTTGGCGCGGTAGGTGCTCTCAGTCCAGGAGCCGGAATCGGCGTAGTCGTAGAACATGCGGGGCACACGCTTTTGCGCCAGCTTGCGTAAGTCTTCGATGGTTGTGATCAACGGCATCGGGTCACCTCTCCCTGAACTGAATACAGAGAGTAACCGGCAGGAGCGTGGGCAACCAGCCGTTGCGTTTAGATGGGCTGGCGATTAATCTCGCACAAACCCGCAATAAAGCGCACAAACATGCACAACACCCATCACGCCATCGACCTGCCTTCCCTGCGCAAGCAGAAGATTCTGTTGTTGCTGGAACGCGACGGCAAGGTCACCGCCTCCGAGTTGGTCGAGCATTTCGCCGTATCCCAGGACACCATCCGCCGCGACCTCGGCGAACTCGCCGCCGCCGGCCTGTTGCAACGCGTACACGGCGGCGCCCTGCCCCGGCCCAAGGATACCGGCAAGGATTTCTTTACCCGTGTCGGCGAGACCAACGAGGTCAAGCGCCACCTCGCACGCGTAGCGGCAGGCCGGGTTGAAGACGGCCAGATCGTGCTGTTCGATTCCGGCTCCACCACCTTGCAGATCGCTCAGTGCTTGCCCCATACACTGCACCTGACCGTGATCACGCCATCCCCGATGATCGCCATCGCCCTGGCCGACCATCCGCATGTGAAGATCATCCTGGCCGGCGGCCAACTCAACCCAGCCACCCTCTCCACCGGCGGCCATGAAGCGGTGCGCCTGATCCAGAGCGTCAAGGCCGACCTGTTGTTCACCGGGGTTTGCGCACTGCATCCGCAAGTAGGCATTACCTCGCTGCACTTTGGTGAAGTGGCCGTCAAGCAAGCCTTGCTCGACAGCGCGTCCCACGTCATCGCCGTGACCACCTCAGACAAGCTCGGCGCAGTGGAACCCTTTGTGGTTGCGCCGTGCAGCCGTATTCATACGCTGATTACCGAGTGGGACGCGCCGGATGTGCAGGCGTATGAACAATTAGGGCTGCAGGTGCAGCGGGTGTAGGAGCGAGCTTGCTCGCGAAAAACGTCAACGATAACGCGGCTTTCCTGAATGAACGCGGCGCCTCAGAGTTTTTCGCGAGCAAGCTCGCTCCTACAAAAAGGGCAAGCCGGCCATCTGGAGACGGTAACCACGATGTGAAGCGAGCCGCTCTTGATCTTGATCTTGATCTGCTTGTGATCTTGATCTCAGGCGCCCCGTTAAACCACGCTGGCCGGAATTCGACAGGGATTT
>NZ_QODJ01000126.1:0-4431 GCF_009935965.1 Pseudomonas sp. L13 | reverse complement strand
GTTAGAATACCGGCCTGTCACGCCGGGGGTCGCGGGTTCGAGTCCCGTCCGCTGCGCCATATTCGGTCACCTGGAACACTGAACGCCAGGTAGCCACAAGAAACCCGCTCATTGAGCGGGTTTTTTTTCGCCTGCGATTTAACGCGCCTTACGGTGCGTTGCGGCTGTGGCGGTAATCGCTGACGGCTTCGTACACCGCTTTGCGCAGCCGATTGATGCCGCCGATAGGGCGGTGGGCTTCCAGCCCGAACCAGGGGTTGAACGACTGGTTATCGCACGCCAGGTTCTGCGCCGGCGTGTCGAAGTCCTGGGCGGGAATTCTGACCTTGGCCACGGTTTCATAAGGCGCGTCGCTTTCCTTCCATTCGATGCTGGTGTCTTCGATGGGCATGAACGCCTGCGGGTTTTGCCGCTGGATCTGCAGCACAAAACACGCATCTACACGATCGGTGGACAGTTGCTGGTTGAGCGCGCTGCGCAGGAAGTTGGGCAGGTCCTGGTTCTGTTTGGGCAGCACGTAATCCGGGCAGCTTTGCGGGTCGGGCGCGACGCGAAACTTGGCGTTGGCCGCGCCAAACTTGTAGGGCGACACTGAAAAGTAAGTCGTCTGCGTCGGGCTGGCCGGTGCGGGCGCCAGGGTTGCCAGGGCGATAAACAAGTGACGCACTTGCCAGCTGCGCGGGTCGAGCTTGGGAAAGAACGCCAGGACCTTCTTGCCATCCGCTTGCGCACCGATGTTCTGCGCGTATTCCGCGACATCGCTGACAAAGAAGTTCGGGTGGCTGAACATCACGAAATCCTGCTCGGTGCGCGCTTGCTGGTCGGCCATCAGTTGCTTGCCCGGCACATCCAACAGCTTGATGGCCATGCCGCGGGCATCGCGGATGCTGTCGAATTGCGGGTAGGCGTTGCCGTTGGACAGGCGCATCGTCGCCTGCCAGGTCTTGCCCGGCTCGGCGAACACGCCCTGGCGCAAGGCCGGGTCGAGATCCGCCAGGACGCTGACCTCGGCTTTCACGCACCCATGGGCCTTGGCATGGGCATCACGCAGGTAGCGGGTACCTTCGCGATGTTGGTCAACGATGCGCACGGCGGTCTGGATGATGCCTTGGGTCATCGCCGCTTCACCCGGCGGGATCTGTTCTTTCACCGACACCGGGCCCCTGTGCTGCCAGGCGAACCAGGCCGTGGCCAGCACCCACCCTAGCAAACCCAGGCCCAGTAGCCACAGCAGGGTTTTACCCACAAAGGCGCCAAGGCGCAGCCACAGACGAGCAAGCATGGAGCGGTCCTTGTTTTGCGATCGGATAATCATGGCAGTTGTTGCTCCAGCGGGCCGCCCAGCACTTTGAGATATTCGAGCAGCGCCCAGCGTTCCTGCGGCAGCAAGCCACGGCCGATGACGCCATTGCCACGTTCGCCGGCACGGAATTCGTGGCCGCTGTTGTGGTTACCGGTGATTTTTGTATCGAACAGGAAGGCGTTCTTGAAGGCGCTGGTCTCAAACCCCAGGTGGCGCGGGTCGTAGTTGAAGGTGCCTTTATAGAAGGTGGTGCTGCGTTCGTCCTGGGGCGAGAGCAGTTGGTAAATAGTCGGCACCGAACCGTTGTGCAGGAACGGCGGGGTGGCCCATACACCGGCCAGTGGTCGCGCCTTGTAGGCGCGCAACTCGCGCACGCCGATGGGCAGGCCGAACCCGTCCAGGCCCGGGCGCTCGGCCGGGGTCACGCCGGCCGCACGGTAGGCATGCTCTTCGACGAAGGCGGTGACATAGGCCAAGCCCTGGGCCACCGACATTTTTTTCAGGTCCAGCGGCGCGGTGGGGGTGGGGTGCAGTTCGACATTGAGCCGGGCCAGTTCGGCCGGGTCCCATTGCAGCGCGCTGAGGTCATAGCGTTGGTCGGCAATGTTGTTGGCGGTGCCGGGGTCGGTGCCGATGTAGTCCACCGGCAGCATTTTCAACTGCTGCACCGGGCGGCCATTTTCTTCGGTAACGGTGGGCAGGTGGCAGCCGGCGCAGTTCTCGGCAAAGAGTGCGCGGCCCTGGGCGGCGAGGGGTTTGTCGATGGCACCGAACAAGTCTTGCGGCCAGGTCGGCGGCTTGAGCCGTTGCAGGGTTTCTTCGATCAGGTGCAGGTCGCGCACCCGTACGCTGGACGGGTAGCGGGCATCGCCTTTGAGCGGTTGCCCGGCTGCGTCGAAGAACGCCAGGGTCGCGCCTACGCCAAGGGCTTCGCCGATATTGCGCGCCATCGGCTGCTGGGCCGAGCCATTCCACTGCACCCAATCGAAGGTCCAGATGTCCCACAACTGCGGGTAGTCCACCGGCGCATTGGCGACGCGATAATTGTCTGGGGAAATAGCGTCGCCAAAACTGGCGTTGGCGATGCGCCCAAAGGCGTCAGTACGGCCCGGGCCTTCTTCGGTGGGGTAGAGACCGCGATGGGTGTCATTCCAGGCGACTTTGAGGAACTGGTTCAGCGATTGCTTGAAGTCTTTGCGCAGTTGATCGCGCTGGGCATCGTACTGATCCCCCAGCACCTTGTGGGCAAAGCGCTCGAACTTCCATGGGTTGTAATAGGTAGCGGCCAGGCTGGCGACCAGGGCCTGGCCGAAACTGCCGCCGCGCAACGTGGGAACGCTGGAGGGCAGTACGTGTTGCGCCGAGCCGCCGTCGATGCGCAGGGCCTGGCCCTTGAAGTGCAATTCGCCGGTGTGGCAGGCCGCACAGGTGATATCCAGGTACTGAGCCTTGCTGTCGGCGTTCTGGTGCCGGGCGAAACCTACCGGCAGGTTGCCAGGGTTTTGCGCGGTGGGTACCTGCTTGGGGTCGACCAGGAAGCCGAAGCGCGCCAGGTACTCGGGCGCGGCAAAGCGTTGCTCGGAAAACGGCAACTCCAGGGCGGTGAACCAGTCGTAGCGCAGGCCTTTTACTTGGGTGCCCTGGGGCGTGAAGTAGTAGGTCTGGCGGTCATCGGCACTCCATTGCTCCTGGTAGTGCACCTGCTTGACGGGCACGTAGTCCGGCAGCTTGGGGTTGAGGGTGTAGTAGAGCACCACGGCCAGAATCAGGCCCAGTGCGATCGGTATCAGGAGTAAAACACGGGAAAAAATGCGCAAGATAACTATCCTTGTCGAATTGTCGCGTTGTTATGCCACTGCGCCACAGGTGCGGCAAGTAGCAATTGGCCCTCTATCAGGCGGTCCCGCGATCCGTCGCGGGGCCCCATGATAAATGGAAATGCTTTTAAACACGTGAACTTATCAGAAGTTTCCTGCTCACATGCCGGTAGCCATTGGTCGTGGCCGCCTGATAAGCTCGCGACTTTATTCGAATGCCCTTATGGCGCATGAACAAGGAAATAGCATGAAACAGCATCGGTTGGCGGCGGCGGTGGCCCTGGTTAGCCTGGTACTTGCGGGTTGTGATTCGCAGACCAGCGTAGAGCTGAAAACCCCGGCGCAAAAAGCTTCCTACGGCATCGGCCTGAACATGGGCAAGAGCCTTGCCCAAGAAGGCATGGACGACCTGGACTCCAAAGCTGTTGCCCAGGGCATCGAAGATGCCGTCGGCAAGAAAGAGCAGAAGCTCAAGGACGATGAGCTGGTTGAGGCGTTTGCCGCACTGCAAAAGCGTGCTGAAGAACGCATGACCAAAATGAGCGAAGAGTCGGCAGCTGCTGGCAAGAAATTCCTCGAAGACAACGCCAAGAAAGACGGTGTCGTCACCACCGCTTCCGGCCTGCAGTACAAGATCGTGAAGAAGGCCGACGGCGCCCAGCCTAAGCCGACCGACGTGGTGACTGTTCACTACACCGGCAAGCTGACCAACGGCACCACCTTTGACAGCTCCGTAGATCGCGGTAGCCCGATCGACCTGCCGGTCAGCGGCGTCATCCCGGGTTGGGTCGAAGGCCTGCAACTGATGCACGTAGGCGAGAAGGTCGAGCTGTACATCCCGTCCGACCTGGCCTACGGCGCCCAGAGCCCGAGCCCGGCGATCCCGGCCAACTCGGTGCTGGTATTCGACCTGGAGCTGCTGGCCATCAAGGACCCAGCCAAGGCAGAAGCGGCTGACGCGCCAGCTGCACCAGCCGCCAAGAAGTAATAGGCGCCTGAACATACAACGCCCCGTCTCGACGGGGCGTTGTTGTTTTCGGCGTTGGTCAAACGACGCAAAATTCCCTGTGGGAGCTGGCTTGCCTGCGATGACGGCCCGACAGCCGACGCCTCTCTACCTGACACCCTGCGAGCAAAGTGTGGGAGCGGGCTTGCTCGCGAAGGCGGCCTGACAGGCGACACAGTTGGATTGTGTACATATCCATTGCTGCGGTAACGGCTACTTAGGGTTCCGCCTGACGGCGTCTTACTTTTGAAAAGCGCAAAAGTAAGCAAAACGCTCTTGCCCCACCACTCGGCACCTCGCTTAGG
>NZ_QODJ01000125.1:0-4597 GCF_009935965.1 Pseudomonas sp. L13 | reverse complement strand
CAGCGTGGTTTGACGGGGCGCCTAAGATCAAAAGCAGATCAAGATCAAGAGCGGCTCGCTTCGCATCGTGGTTACCGTTGAGCGCTACAGAGTTGTGTAGAGGCCTACGGCCAATCGCAGGCACGCCAGCTCCCACAGTATTCTGCGTTGTGGGTTAGATCGGGTTGGGGCAGTCGATGAACAGGTGCTCCAGGGCAAAGCGCCGCGCCAGGTAGTCGCCTAACGCCTGCACGCCGTAGCGTTCGGTGGCGTGATGGCCGGCGGCGATAAAGCTGATGTCGTTTTCCCGGGCGCTGTGGAAGGTCTGTTCGGACGCTTCACCGCTCAGGTACAAATCGACACCGGCGGCAATCGCCTGGTCGATGTAGCCCTGGCCGCCACCGGTACACCAGCCGACGCGGCGAATCATTTCGCTGCCTTCGATCAGCAGCGGTTCGCGGCCCATCACGTCCTGCACGCGGCGGGCGAAGTCGCGGGGTGAGAGGGGCTCGGCCAGGGAGCCGACCAGGCCGACGACTTTGGGGTTGCCAGGGTCCAGCGGGCCTTCGACGGTGATGTCCAGGTGGCGAGCCAATTGCACGTTGTTGCCGACATCGGCGTGCAGGTCTAGGGGCAAGTGGTAGGCCAGCAGGCTGATGTCATGCTTGAGCAGGGTTTTGAGACGGCGCTGCTTCATGCCGGTGATGCACGGGTTTTCGCCCTTCCAGAAGTAACCGTGGTGCACCAGCACCAGGTCGGCCTTGGCTTCGACGGCGGCGTCCAGCAGGGCTTGGCTGGCGGTCACGCCGCTGACGATGCGCATCACTTGGGGCCGGCCCTCGACCTGCAGGCCATTGGGGCAGTAATCGGCAATTTTGGCGCTGCCGAGGTAGCGGTCGGCTTCCTCGACGAGGGTAGTAAGGGGCACGGCCATAAAAGACTCCTAAATATCCCGTTCGCAGGCGTCACAGCCTCGTATAATGCGCGACATTATGGGCGCTCTCCCGCCCCCTGCAACCTGTCAGGACTTACTTGATGCTCAAGGCACTGCGTTTTTTTGGATGGCCATTGTTGGCTGGCGTGCTGATCGCGATGCTGATTATCCAGCGTTATCCCCAGTGGGTGGGCCTGCCCACACTGGATGTGAACCTGCAACAGGCACCGCAGACCAACACGGTGGTGCAGGGTCCGGTGACCTACGCCGACGCGGTCACCATTGCGGCCCCTGCGGTGGTCAACCTGTACACCACCAAGGTCATCAACAAGCCCGCGCATCCGTTGTTTGAAGACCCGCAATTTCGCCGCTACTTCGGTGACAACGGCCCCAAGCAGCGCCGTATGGAATCCAGCCTCGGCTCCGGTGTGATCATGAGCCCCGAAGGCTACATCCTTACCAACAACCATGTGACCACGGGCGCCGACCAGATCGTGGTGGCCCTGCGTGACGGCCGCGAAACCCTGGCCCGCGTGGTGGGCAGCGACCCGGAAACTGATCTTGCGGTACTCAAAATTGATCTGAAGAACCTGCCGGCCATCACCCTTGGCCGCTCCGACGGTTTGCGCGTGGGCGACGTAGCCCTGGCCATCGGCAACCCGTTCGGGGTGGGCCAGACGGTGACCATGGGCATCATCAGCGCCACCGGGCGCAATCAGCTGGGCCTTAACAGCTACGAAGATTTCATCCAGACAGACGCGGCGATCAACCCCGGCAACTCCGGCGGTGCGCTGGTGGACGCCAATGGCAACCTGACTGGCATCAACACCGCGATTTTCTCCAAGTCCGGCGGTTCACAGGGCATTGGTTTTGCGATCCCGGTGAAGCTGGCGATGGAAGTGATGAAGTCGATCATCGAGCACGGCCAGGTGATTCGTGGCTGGCTGGGCATTGAAGTACAGCCCTTGACCAAGGAACTGGCCGAGTCATTTGGCCTGACCGGGCGTCCAGGCATCGTGGTAGCGGGGATCTTCCGCGACGGCCCGGCGCAGAAAGCCGGCCTGCAGCTGGGCGATGTGATCCTCAGCATCGACGGCGCGCCGGCGGGTGATGGGCGCAAGTCGATGAACCAGGTGGCGCGGATCAAGCCGACCGACAAGGTGGCGATCCTGGTGATGCGCAACGGCAAGGAGATCAAACTGTCGGCGGAAATCGGCCTGCGCCCACCACCGGCCACCGCGCCAGTGAAAGAAGAGCAATAACCGTCGCGACCCAAGCGCCCGTTCGCGGGCGCTTGTAAGACCATGTTTCTTAGCGATTCATTCTCATTGGTCATGTTATATTGTTTCAATATCGCTATTGGAACGCTCTATCATGCCGTCTCGAAAGTTTGTGCCCTTGGCCGGCCTGGCCCTGGGTTTGCTGCTCGACCCTGCCTACGCCGAAGAAAACACCCTGGAACTGGACACCATCAGCGTCACTTCCGACGCCTATGAATCCGCCACCGGCCCAGTCGACGGCTACCGCGCCACCCGCTCTGCCAGTGCGACCAAGACCGACACGGCGTTGCGCGACATCCCGCAGTCGATCAGCGTGATTCCGGCCACGGTGCTCAAGGACTTGGGCAGTACCAGCGTGGAGCGCGCCTTGGAATTTGCCGGCGGTGTGTCCAAGCAAAACAACTTCGGCGGCCTGACCCTCTACGAATACAGCGTGCGCGGCTTCACCACATCCGAGTTTTACCAGGATGGTTTCAGCGCCAACCGTGGTTACCCCAGCACCCCGGACGCAGCGAATATCGAGCGCATCGAAGTGCTCAAGGGCCCCGCCGCCAGCCTTTATGGGCGTGGCGATCCCGGCGGCACAGTGAATATCGTCACCAAGAAACCCCAGCCCGAGGCCTTCACCACGCTGCAGACCAGCGCCGGCAGTTGGGACCGCTACCGCACGGCGCTGGATGTGAATACGCCGCTGGACAGCGAGGGACGCGTGCTCACGCGAGTGAACCTGGCCGTTGAAGACAACCACAGCTTTCGCGATCACGTCGACGCCAAGCGCGTGTTCGTCGCGCCCTCCTTCAGTTGGCAACTGGACCCGGACACCACCCTGCTGGTGGAAAGCGAGTTCGTGCGTCACAGCTCCACCTTCGACCGAGGCATCGTCGCCAACACCGGCATGCCCCATTCCACCTTCCTCGGCGAGCCCGACGACGGCAATATCCGCAACCACAACAACCGCATCCAGGCGGCGTTGGAACACCACCTCAACGACGCCTGGAAACTGCGCCTGGCCAGTCATTACAAGCAAGGCAGCCTGTGGGGCGATGCGTCGGAAAGCCGTGCGCTGAACGCGGACGGCCACAGCGTCAACCGCCGTTACCGTGAACGCTCCACCGGTTGGCATGACAGCATCACTCAGCTTGAACTCAGAGGCTTGTTCGATATTGGCAGTTGGCAGCACGAATTGCTGGTGGGCGCTGAATACGAGGATTACCGCAAAAAAGAACGCGTCACCACCATCGGCGGCAGTCGTTACCCCATCGATATCTACAACCCCGTCTACGGCCAGCCCAAACCTAACGGCGACCGCTCAGGCACCGATATCTTCGAACAGACCAAAAGCCACGCGCTGAACGTACAAGACCAGATCATTTTCACCGACCGCCTGCGCGGCATGATCGGTGCGCGCTTCGAGCACTTCGAACAAAGCACCGACAACTTTGCCCGCAACCACGCCAAAAGCCGCCAGACCCATGATGCCTTCACTCAACGCGCCGGCCTGCTCTATCAATTGACTCCACAAGTGGGCGTGTTCGCCAACGCCTCCACCTCGTTCAAGCCCAATAGCGGCCTGGGTGCCGGCGACAAGTCCTTCAAGCCCGAAGAAGGCGTGGGCTATGAGGTGGGCATCAAGAGCGAGCTGTTTGACGACCGCCTAAGCGCAACGCTTGCGGCCTTTCATATCGAAAAGGAAAACGTGCTGACCCTGGACCCGGCGACCAACCTCAACCGCGCCATAGGCAAAGCCCGCAGCCAGGGGTTCGACCTGCAAGTAACCGGGCAAGTGACCGACGCCGTGCGCGTGATCGGCGCCTTGGCCTACATCGACGCCGAAGTGACCAAGGGCGACGAAACCATCCCCACGGGCAGCCGCATTCTCGGCGTGGCCAAGCGCAGCGGCAGTGTGTTGGGCGTGTATGAATTCCAGGACGGCGCATTGCGTGGCTCAGACCTGGGCGCAGCGTTCACCTATGTAGGTGACCGCTCAGGCGAAGCCGGCACAGGCTTCGAACTGCCCGCCTACCACACCGTGGATTTGCTGGCCCATTACAAGGCCACGCAGAACGTGACGGTGGGGCTGAACCTCAACAACCTGTTCAATGAAAAGTATTACGAGCGGTCCTATAGCAATTATTGGGTCAACCCCGGCGAGCCGCGCAACTTTACGGTTAGCCTGACCCTTAATCTGTAAATACAGTCAAATTGTGGGAGCTGGCTTGCCTGCGATGGCCATAGATATCGACACAACGCTGTCGCAATCAACGGTAACCACGATGCGAAGCGAGCCGCTCTTGATCTGCTTTTGATCTGCTTTTGATTTTGATCTTAAGCGCCCCGTCAAACCACGCTGGCCGGAATTCGACAGGGATTTGGGGGGTAAACCGGCAGGGATGCCGGTTTAGCC
>NZ_QODJ01000124.1:0-4661 GCF_009935965.1 Pseudomonas sp. L13 | reverse complement strand
TCGCTGTCGTTGGCTTCTATAAGAATGCCACCGTGGCGCATAGACGCCTCGGCTTGGGCGAGTCCATCCAATTACAGGGGGGAGGTATCAGTTGTTTTCGATATCCACATGCCGGGTTTCTTTAAGGCAGAACAGCCCGACGATCAGGCTCACCCCCGTCACCACCACCGGGTACCACAACCCATAGAAGATATCGCCGGTGTACACCACCAGGGCGAACGACACCGTCGGCAGGAACCCGCCAAACCAGCCGTTACCGATGTGGTAGGGCAGGGACATCGAGGTGTAGCGGATGCGCGTCGGAAACAGCTCAACCATCAGCGCCGCCAACGGCCCGTAGCACATGGCGGCGATGAAGATCAGCACCACGATTAGCACCACCACCATCAGCTTGTTGACCTGGGCCACATCTGCCGAAGATGGATAACCGGCCAGGGCCACGGCGCCCCGCAGGGCCGCTTCATCAAAACCGTCGATACGCACATCGCCCACGCTCACTTGTACCGGGCTGCCCGCAGGGGCGGCGGCGCTGCTGTAGGGCAGGCCCTGTTTGACCAGGAAGGTCTTGACCTTGTCGCACGGGCTGTCAAAACGGGCCTTGCCCACCGGGTCGAACTGGAAGGTGCAGGTGGCCGGGTCGGCCAGTACGGTGATCGGCGCCTGTTGGCTGGCCTGGTCCATCGCCGGGTTGGTGTAGTGCGCCAGGCCCTTGAAGATCGGGAAGTACAGCGCGGTCGCCAACAGCAGGCCGAGCATCAGCACCGGCTTGCGCCCGACCTTGTCCGACAGCCAGCCAAACAGGATAAAGAACGGCGCGCCAATCACCACGCTGATGATCAACAGCATATTGGCCAGGGCCGGGTCCATACGCAGGAACTGGGTGAGGAAGAACAGCACATAGAACTGCGCCGCGTAGAAGGTTACCGCCTGCCCGCCGTTGATGCTGAACAGGGCGATCAGCACCACCTTGAGGTTTTCCCACTTGCCGAACGACTCGCGAATCGGCGCCTTGCAGGCCTTGCCTTCCTCTTTCATTTTCAAGAAGGCGGGCGACTCGTGCAGGCTCATGCGGATCCAGGTCGAGATGCCCAGCAACACGATGGAAAACAGGAACGGAATGCGCCAGCCCCACACTTCGAACTGATCGCCAGTGAAGTAACGGCAGGCCAGCACCACCAGCAGCGACAGCAGCAGGCCGAGGGTGGCGGTGGATTGAATCCAGCTGGTATGCAGCCCGCGCTTGCCCGGTGGTGCATGCTCGGCCACGTAGGTGGCGGCGCCACCGTATTCGCCGCCCAGCGCCAGGCCTTGCAGCATGCGCAGCACAATGAGGATGATCGGTGCGGCAATGCCGATGCTGGCGTAGGTCGGCAGCAACCCGACGCAGAAGGTTGCCACGCCCATCAGGATGATGGTCACGAGGAAGGTGTACTTGCGCCCGATCATATCGCCCAGGCGGCCGAACACCAACGCACCGAATGGCCGCACCACAAAGCCTGCGGCGAAGGCCATCAAGGCAAAGATAAACGCCGTGGTGTCGTTGACCCCGGCAAAGAACTGTTTGCTGATCACCGCCGCCAGGGCGCCGTAGAGGAAAAAGTCATACCACTCGAACACCGTCCCCAGGGAGGAGGCGAAGATGACCTTTCTTGATTCGTTGGCGGTACTTGCACTGGCCGCCGAGCCCAGGGGTTGAGCATGTTCTGACATCGGATGTCCCTCACAGTGATTATTTATTGTTGTTCCACTGTCGGCGCTAACCTCAGCGCCGCTATTTTTTCAACGTCAACGATTACGCGGGGTGCCCGGTAGTGCGCGGTGCTGGTGGGTTTTTCGCGAGCAAGCTCGCTCCTACAGTGTTTTGGGACAGGATGAGCTGCGCGGCTTTCTCCGCGATCATTAGCGTGGGTGAGCAGGTATTGCCGGAGGTGATGCGCGGCATGATCGACGCATCGGCAATGCGCAGGCCGGGGATGCCGTGTACGCGCAGTTGGCTGTCGACCACGGCGTCCTTGTCATCGCCCATGCGGCAGGTGCCCACCGGATGGAAAATCGTGGTGCCGATCCGCGCAGCGGCCTCGTGCAGTTGTTCTTCAGTTTGCAGGGCTTGGCCGGGCAGGTATTCCACCGGTTTGAACTGGCTCAGTGCCGGAGCGGCGACGATGCGCCGGGTCAGGCGAATGGCGTCGGCGGCGACGCGTAAGTCTTCGGGGTGGCTGAGGTAATTGGGTTGTATCAGCGGCGCATCCGTCGGGTTGGCCGAACGAATATCCACCCGGCCGCGACTTTGCGGGCGCAGGTCACAGACCGACGCGGTAAATGCCGGGAAGCCGTGCAACGGCTCGCCAAAGCGCTCCAGGGACAGTGGCTGCACATGGTATTGCAGGTTGGCCGAGGCTTGCTCCGGGCCGGAGCGGGCAAACGCGCCGAGCTGGCTGGGCGCCATCGACAGCGGGCCGCTGCGGTCGTACAGGTAGCGCAGGCCCATGCCCATCTTGCCCCACAATGTGCCGGCGATCTGGTTCAGGGTGCGGGCATTTTCCAGCTTGTAGATCAGTCGCAGTTGCAAGTGATCTTGCAGGTTGCCGCCAACGCCTGGCAGTTCATGCACTACGTCGATGCCCAGGGGCTTGAGCACCTGGGAAGGGCCGATCCCTGAGCGTTGCAGAATCCCCGGCGAACCCACCGAGCCGGCGCACAGTACGATCTCTTTGCGCGCCTTCCAGCTCAGTGCCTGGCCGTGTTGGCGCCCCAGTACCTGCGAGGCGCGACCGTTTTCCAGCAGCACACGCTCAACCTCTACCTCCGTCAGCACGGTGAGGTTAGGCCGCTGGCGGATCGGCTTGAGAAACGCCTTGGCCGCATTCCAGCGCACACCGGCTTTCTGGTTGACCTGGAAGTAACCGCAACCCTCGTTATCGCCCTGGTTGAAGTCATTGATATTGGCGATGCCGCTTTGGGCAGCCGCCTCACGAAACGCATCGAGGATTGGCCACGACAGACGCTGTTGCTCGACGCGCCACTCGCCGCCCTCGTTGTGGAATTCAGAGCCGCCGGCAAAATGGTTTTCGCTCTGTTTGAACAGTGGCAGTACGTCTTTCCAGGCCCAGCCCGCATTGCCCGCCGCCGCCCAGCCATCGTAGTCCTGAGCCTGGCCGCGCATGTAGATCATGCCGTTGATAGACGAGCAGCCACCCAGCACTTTGCCCCGGGGGTAACTCAAGGCGCGCCCTTGCAGGCCGGCCTGTGCTTCGGTCTTGAAGCACCAGTCGGTGCGAGGGTTGCCGATGCAGAACAGGTAGCCGACGGGGATATGGATCCAGGGGTAGTTGTCGCGGCCACCGGCTTCCAGCAGCAGGACACGGTGAGCCGGGTTGGCGGACAGACGATTGGCCAGCAGGCATCCGGCAGGGCCGGCGCCGACGACGATGTAATCGTATTCAGCAGTTGCATTGGGCATCTGGGGTCTCGCTTGTTTTTCTTATTGGCCCCATCCTAGTTGTTAGTTTTCGTCTTAAAAATGTTAGTTTTTACCCACCTGCTGTGCGTTTTTAAACAACGGCGGCTGGCCCGGGCACTGGAGGCGATATGTTCGACTGGAATGACCTGCGGTTTTTTCTCGAGTTGCAGCGCAGTGGCCGCCTGCTCACCGCCGCCCAACGCCTGAAAACCACGCATGCCACCGTGGCCCGGCATATCGACGCCATCGAGAAAAGCCTCGGCACGGCGCTGTTCGTGCAGCATGCCCAGGGCTATGAACTGACGCCTGCTGGCGAAGCGTTGCTCAAGCATGCCGAGGCCATGGAGAACGTGGCACTGCTGGCCGAAGACGAGCTCACCCATTCTGCTGCGCCCCTGGGCAAGATTCGCCTCGGCGTGGCCGAAGGGCTGGGCGTGATGTTTTTGGCCGCGCGCATGGGAGGGTTGTTTGAACGCTATCCAGGATTGGAGGTGGAGCTGGTCGCGGTGCCGCGTTTTGTCAGCATCCTCAATCGCGAAGCGGAGATCAGCATTCACCTGGAGCGCCCAAGCGCCGACCAACTGGTGACGCGCAAACTCACCGATTATCGCCTGGCGCTGTACGCCAGCCGTGCCTATCTGGCGCGTAACCCGCCTATCGAGAAGCGTGAAGACCTTGCTGCCCATGCCTGGATCGATTATGTCGATGACCTGCTGTTCAGCCAGGAACTGAAGTTTCTCAACAGCTTCTGCCGTAACCCCAAGGTGGTGTTCCACAGCACCAGTGTGATCGCCCAGCATCAGGCGGCGCGTTCGGGGTTGGGCATTGCGGTGTTGCCGTGTTTCATGGCGGCTGGGGATGGGGAGTTGGTGCCGTTGCTGCCGGCCGAGGGCATCCAGCGCAGCTATTGGATCAGCTCGCGTCGGGAGCTGCACAAGTCGGTGCGGTTGCGGGTGTTGTGGGATTATGTGGTGGAGTTGTGCGCGCGGGAGCAGGGCTTGTTGCTCGGTGAATCCCGCTGACACGCACCACAACCCAAATGTGGGAGCTGGCTTGCCTGCGATGGCGGCCTACCAGCCGACACAGTTGGATTGTGTACATATCCATTGCTGCGGTAACGGCCGCTTAGGGTTCCGCCTGACGGCGGGTCACTTTGGAAAAGAGCCGGAATGCCGGCCCAGCCCAAAGTAACCAAAGGGCT
>NZ_QODJ01000123.1:2335-4685 GCF_009935965.1 Pseudomonas sp. L13 | reverse complement strand
CCTACACAAGCAAATTCAAAGTCCAGTGCAAAGCTATAGTAAAGGTTCACGGGGTCTTTCCGTCTAGCCGCGGATACACTGCATCTTCACAGCGATTTCAATTTCACTGAGTCTCGGGTGGAGACAGCGCCGCCATCGTTACGCCATTCGTGCAGGTCGGAACTTACCCGACAAGGAATTTCGCTACCTTAGGACCGTTATAGTTACGGCCGCCGTTTACCGGGGCTTCGATCAAGAGCTTCGCGTTAGCTAACCCCATCAATTAACCTTCCGGCACCGGGCAGGCGTCACACCCTATACGTCCACTTTCGTGTTTGCAGAGTGCTGTGTTTTTAATAAACAGTCGCAGCGGCCTGGTATCTTCGACCGGCATGAGCTTACGGAGCAAGTCCTTCACCCTCACCGGCGCACCTTCTCCCGAAGTTACGGTGCCATTTTGCCTAGTTCCTTCACCCGAGTTCTCTCAAGCGCCTTGGTATTCTCTACCCAACCACCTGTGTCGGTTTGGGGTACGGTTCCTGGTTACCTGAAGCTTAGAAGCTTTTCTTGGAAGCATGGCATCAACCACTTCGTTATCTAAAAGATAACTCGTCATCAGCTCTCGGCCTTAGAATCCCGGATTTACCTAAGATTCCAGCCTACCACCTTAAACTTGGACAACCAACGCCAAGCTGGCCTAGCCTTCTCCGTCCCTCCATCGCAATAACCAGAAGTACAGGAATATTAACCTGTTTTCCATCGACTACGCTTTTCAGCCTCGCCTTAGGGACCGACTAACCCTGCGTCGATTAACGTTGCGCAGGAAACCTTGGTCTTTCGGCGTGGGTGTTTTTCACACCCATTATCGTTACTCATGTCAGCATTCGCACTTCTGATACCTCCAGCAAGCTTCTCAACTCACCTTCACAGGCTTACAGAACGCTCCTCTACCGCATCACTTACGTGATACCCGTAGCTTCGGTGTATGGTTTGAGCCCCGTTACATCTTCCGCGCAGGCCGACTCGACTAGTGAGCTATTACGCTTTCTTTAAAGGGTGGCTGCTTCTAAGCCAACCTCCTAGCTGTCTAAGCCTTCCCACATCGTTTCCCACTTAACCATAACTTTGGGACCTTAGCTGACGGTCTGGGTTGTTTCCCTTTTCACGACGGACGTTAGCACCCGCCGTGTGTCTCCCATGCTCGGCACTTGTAGGTATTCGGAGTTTGCATCGGTTTGGTAAGTCGGGATGACCCCCTAGCCGAAACAGTGCTCTACCCCCTACAGTGATACATGAGGCGCTACCTAAATAGCTTTCGAGGAGAACCAGCTATCTCCGAGCTTGATTAGCCTTTCACTCCGATCCACAGGTCATCCGCTAACTTTTCAACGGTAGTCGGTTCGGTCCTCCAGTTAGTGTTACCCAACCTTCAACCTGCCCATGGATAGATCGCCCGGTTTCGGGTCTATTCCCAGCGACTAGACGCCCTATTAAGACTCGCTTTCGCTACGCCTCCCCTATTCGGTTAAGCTCGCCACTGAAAATAAGTCGCTGACCCATTATACAAAAGGTACGCAGTCACCCAACAAAGTGGGCTCCCACTGCTTGTACGCATACGGTTTCAGGATCTATTTCACTCCCCTCTCCGGGGTTCTTTTCGCCTTTCCCTCACGGTACTAGTTCACTATCGGTCAGTCAGTAGTATTTAGCCTTGGAGGATGGTCCCCCCATATTCAGACAAAGTTTCTCGTGCTCCGTCCTACTCGATTTCATGACTAAGAGATTTTCGCGTACAGGGCTATCACCCACTATGGCCGCACTTTCCAGAGCGTTCCGCTAATCTCAAAGCCACTTAAGGGCTAGTCCCCGTTCGCTCGCCACTACTAAGGGAATCTCGGTTGATTTCTTTTCCTCAGGGTACTTAGATGTTTCAGTTCCCCTGGTTCGCCTCTTGCACCTATGTATTCAGTACAAGATAACCATCTTATGATGGCTGGGTTCCCCCATTCAGACATCTCCGGATCAAAGTCTGTTTGCCGACTCCCCGAAGCTTTTCGCAGGCTACCACGTCTTTCATCGCCTCTGACTGCCAAGGCATCCACCGTATGCGCTTCTTCACTTGACCATATAACCCCAAGCAATCTGGTTATACTGTGAAGACGACATTCGCCGAAAATTCGAATTTCTCAGTTAAGAGAACTCACAAATTTTACCTTAGCCTGATCCGTTACCAGTGAAAGTAACGTTCAGTCTATCTTTCTATCACATACCCAAATTTTTAAAGAACGAACTAGTCAAAGACTAGAAATCAACATTCACCATCACAACAATGGAATGCTCATTTCTAAGCTTTATACAAACAGAAGCAGTA
>NZ_QODJ01000122.1:0-4783 GCF_009935965.1 Pseudomonas sp. L13 | reverse complement strand
ATCGGCTAGCAGCTTAAAGAATGCATGGGCGTTGCTGTTTTTGGCGTGCTGCTGAATGCGCTGCTGTTGATGCCTGATGATTTGACGTCTACGATTCACGCGGGCTGTCCTTGTTCGAGTGGTGTGTGTTCGCAACTATCACCGTAGACCAAGGACGGCCTTTTTTCATTTTTCTGTAGTCAGATCAGCTGGTTAGCTGTTAAGGAAGTGCCATTCAAATCCGTCCCCTTTTCCTTTCATCCCTTTTCCCCACCGATAGCACAAATACTAGTGCCTTTTTTTGTCTTTACGACTTTTCAGCCATGACAACACCCAAATACCTGCACCTACTGGAACCCCGCAGTAAGCAGCGACTTTCAGAGAGGCATTGATAACGCCAGCCTCAAGCGCCCAATGACCCAGCTTGAAATATGCAATCGTCGCCACAAGTAAATTACCGACAATACCCACCATAAAAAAAACCAGAAAAAAATACACAACTAGCGTACCCAATAGGTACCAACCTACCGTTTTTGGCTTCATTTATTACTTCCCATATTAGATACACCACCGCTGACAATTTCAGACAATACAGAACCTGTCGCCGCTCCTGAGGTTTCGCTCGCAGTATTTCCTATTAATGGTTTCAACTGCCCTGTGATCAAATTTCCGGATTTATAACCTATTGCAGTGCCTAGCACAGAGCCCAGCAACGAATACTTCGCATCCTCGCCCTTGATTACACTGCCCAAATAAGCGCCGCTCAATCCGTATCCTTGAGTCAGCCAGAACCCCTTCCCTTGCGTTAATCCTCCAACCGTCGCGGCAATGGATACATCGGTGTAGTTAACGTCCTTACCCGTCGATAGCTGATAGCCGAAATTTGCACCGCCGGAAATCAAGGCACCCGCTACCAGCCCTCCTATCCCTACAGCAGGTGCTTCAACTGCCGCCAGGGGCAGACCAACACCGATTGACCATGCTTGTACAAGTCCATTGGCAGGCATTGGCCCATCAAAACCATCGCCCCTCAGGTGCGAACTCATTGCAGCGGTAGCCTGGTCTGGCGTTCCACCCTCTTTAAGCACTTTTTCACCTGCACTCACAGCCCCCGCAATGGCGGGCCCACCAATATGAAACTCATCATTATATTTTTTTGCGTTTCCGGCTACCCAGCTAGCGGTTGCAGGATCACCGTTGACTAGAGCCCCCGCCAAAACGCCGACGAGTTGAGCGGTGCCTACCCGGAACTGGGTATCCGTGGCAAACCGGGAGTCCAGGTAGTTACCCAGTTTTTCCGTTGCCAAAGCTGTCAATCCTTCTGAGGCGGCGCCGGCTAAAGCCCCGGTCTTGAAGTCTCCACCTTTAGCGCTTGATAACGCTCCTCCCAATACAGCATGCATCAAGACTTTTTGTGCCGACCCTGGGGTTATTTTCAGGTACTCAGCCAAATCGCCCACCTGCTTGTTGCCAAAGGCTGCGGTCAGGTCCAGCCCTTCGGAAACTGCGGCTGCGCCAAGATTGTCCTTCAAGCTACCGCCGTTAATCGCCGTATTGATGCTGCCGGCTACCAAAGCGTGGGTAGTGCTGCGCAGCACATTGTCGCTGACCGTGTTCCAGTCCAGCATGCTCTTGCTATAACCAGGGTTATTGACCCCGTCCGCGTTAAAAATCAACGCCCCGTCGGTATTCCAACCACCGACAGCGGTGTCTATTCCGGCCAGGACTCCGCTAGTGACCATCTGCGTCGCGTAACCCTTGATCGCATCTTTACTGGTGGCCGCTTTCAGTCCCGCACCAATATCACCGCCGCCATTGATTGTCCCAACCGCAAAGTTGCTAGCCATAGCCCCCGCGAGGGGCCCCAGGTAGATGCTGGCGACAATCGAAATAATCAGCGCGGGTGCGGCACCTAATCCCGATTGCTTATAGTCCCAGCTGTCGTGGATCTCCTTGACCATTCGCCAATCAACTTGCCCATTGGCTTCAGCTACTTTGATCCAGGCAAGCTGAGGCTCGGCTTGAACCATTGCATCAATCGTCTGGCTGACAGTTTTTTGGTCAATCTGCTTGAGGTCTATATTGATCTTACCGGCGGCGCGAATAGCGAGTTGCCCCTGCCCCACCATCAAGGTCTGACGTAATGTCTCGTCAGTACTGCCTTCACCTTTGGCACTGTTCCACGCCATATCGCTCTTACTCTTTTCGTGACTTTCCTGCCGCGAGTCTTTAACCGCCTCAAATGTCACCGAGCCACCGCTGACAATCGCAATGTCCCCCCCACTCTGGAGCTTTGCCGCTTGAAACAGCTGATTACTGCCACTTTCGAGCATCATGCTCGAACCGGTTTTGATCTCGCTGCCCACATGGGTGACCTGGGTCACCTCATCACGCTGAGTTTTCTTGCTACCCCAACTGCCCTTTTTATTCATGTCATACAACGAGTAATGACTGTCTTGCGCGGCCAACAGCTTCAGCTCCTCACCCGCCTGAATATAGGCTTCGTTGCCCGCGCTGATTTTGCTGGCAACCAGGGTCAGGTCGGTACCTGCAATAGCAACCAAGTTACCGCCAGCGTTTAGCTGAGCGGTTTGCTGAGTCACGTTGTCCAGTTGGGTCGTGGTTTTAGTATTGCCTTTTTTGCCTTTCGAATACTCGTGTTGCTCATTGGCCGCAGAAATAAGCGACACGTTTTCACCCGCTTCAACGCTCAGGTTATTGCCAGCACTAACGGTGCTGGCAATAACCGCAATATCGCGCCGGGCCTCAATGGCCATGTGGCCGCCAACCTCCACCGTCGACGTATGTTGCAGTGTGGTTTGCTCGGTGCCGCTGATGCGGCGGCGTTGGTAGGCGTAGTCGTCCTGTTCGGTCTGGCTGGCGATCAGTACGTCACGCCCTGCCGTTACGCTGGCGTTGCCACCGGCCTTGAGGTTGCTGCCGAGGTTGAGCACGTCGCGGCCGGCGTTCAGTTTGAGCGTGTCGGTGGCTTCGAAGCGGGAGGCTTCGCTGGCCACGTCGTTGCGCAGTTGGTAGCCCTGGCCGTCCTGTTTGAAGGTGGTGACGGTGCGTTCGTTGATGATGTCGCCGGTCACGGCGGTGGCGCTGATGTCGCGGCCATTGATGATGCCGCCACGGCTGTTGCGGATCGAGTCGGTGGCGAGCATTTCCAGGCGGTTGCCGGCTTGCATCAGGCCGCTGTTGTCGATGTTGCCGGCGACCATGTTCAGGTTGTTGGTGGCCCGCAGGGTGCCGCTGTTGCGCAGGTCGCCGCCGGTGATCAGGCTCACATCCTGGCCCTGGATCAGCGCACCGTTGGGGGCCAGGCGGTTGTTGGCCTGGGCCAGGTACAGCACCGGGGTCAGGACTTTCTGGCCGTTGACCTCGGCTTCTTCCATCCACACGATGTCGTGGGTCAGCGCGGCGACTTGTTCGGCGGTGAGGGACACGCCCAGTTGCAGGTTGAGCGAGTCCTTGTAAGAGATGGCGTTGTCCATCAGGTAGCGGAACAGCGCGTCATCACTGGCAAGGCCGTTGATGTAGCGTTGGCCGGTGCGGGCCACCACGGCTTCGCGGATCAGGCGTTGCTCGTACAGGCCATCGCCTAGGCGCTTCCAGCTGGCGTCGGGGTTGTAGCCGAGTTTGCCGAGCAGGTAGTCGGAGCTCATGAACTGCTTGAGGTCGGTGAGCGCCGGGTTGGTTTCGATCAGGTATTTGTGGCTGTTATCCACCGGGGCGATGTCCGGCATTCCTTGAACGCGGGTGACGGAGGGCGCGCGGTTGTCCAACGCCAGCGGGCCCTGGCCGTTGACTGCACCGCTGACGGGCTGGCCGTCGAGGCTGAAGCCGCGTTCTTGCACGGCGTTGTAGTCGAGGGTTTTCTCGCGGTCGGCGGCGGTGATGACACGTCCGTTTGCGTTGAAGTCACCCGTGGCGGTATCCGCTTTACCCGCTGCACCACCCTTCGCGGCCTGGCCGCTGAGACGGAATAAGCCGTTCTCACCCGTTGGCAGGCTGAAGCCCGGCAAGGTCACCGGATTGACTTGGCGTTGGGCCAGGTCTGGCGGTAGCTGCGCAGTGATGGCCGGTTTTACCGTGGAGGCAAATACATCCGAGTTGGTGTTGCGGTTGGCCACCGGGGTGTCGATGTCGGTGGCGTTCGGGCGGATGACGCTGTTGTTGATTTCTTTGGTTGCGTTAACGGTGACCGAGCCGGCTGCCTGGATCACCGCTTGGGCGATCACGCTGCCAGAGGTGGGGACGGTGTAGTCGATATCGGAAGTGAAATAGGTATCCGAGAATCTTGTCTTCTGAATGAACTGGTCATAGGTGTACTGACCCGGCTTATAGTCACTTGAGGTGGGATCGTTGCTGCGGTTGAACAGCTCGATTTCGCTCATCAGCAACGAGTAAGCCGACCGGTTGCGTGTGTAGTAGGCGTAACCGACATTACGCTGCTCACCACCAGCAGCGCCGGTGTTGTTCAGCACGTCGGTGTTGATCAGGATGTTTTTAGTGGCCGATACCGAGCTGTAGAGGTTATCGAAGGTCTGGGTGCCCACCGTCAGGTCGCCACTGGCATTGATGAATGCGGAGGCGGAGCTGCCTTTGATAACGTCCTCATAGGTTTCGACGCCGCTGAACTTCAGCTCGCAGCCTTTGCCTTTGCAGTAGTCGTTGCCGTACACACTGATGCTGGCGGAAACCAGGCTTTTTTTTTTTTTTTTCTGGTCGCGCCGGTTGCTCAGGGTGTCGGCCAGCAAACGCATATTGCCGTCGCTCTCCAGCGTACCGGAGACATTTT
>NZ_QODJ01000121.1:0-4903 GCF_009935965.1 Pseudomonas sp. L13 | reverse complement strand
CGCGGCCTGCGCATTGCGCTGGCCCAACTGGCTGAGCAACACCTGGCGAGCCTGGGCCACCAGCGCCGGGTCGGCCTTGATCGCCCACGCCGGGTGCGCGGCCAACTGCTCGCCATAAAAGCCCCACAGGCCCGGCGACAGGCCTTGCCAAAGCCCATTCGTCACACCGTTGCGCGCCGGCTCGGCGTTGCCCAGGGCCTTGCGCAAAAAGGTCGCGTCGGCCTTCTGTGGCCGGGCCAGCATCAGGTAAGCCTTTAGATTTTCATAAGCCCCGGGCGCCTGCGCAGCGCGCTGTTCGCTACCAGGTGGCAAGGCGATAAATGCCTTGAGCCGGCCTTGCAGGTTGGCCACCACCGGGTCGCGCATCAAACGATTATTGGCCTGCACGTAATGCGGCCACACCGCTGCCAGCAGGTTCTGGTTTTGCTCCAGGCCGAAGCGCTGATACCAGGGCACTCCGTTTTTGGCGCGGTAATCCAGGCGCGCCAGTTCACGGGTCAGATCGTTGAGCGCGGTCAACTGCGCGTCGCCGCTACCGGGCTGCTGCAACGCCGCCACCGAACGCTCGACCTCGCCAATCTGCACGCGGTTGGTCACGAACGACAGCAACAACCCTGCGCCCCATAACAGCGCCAGGCCCAACATAAATGCATAGCCGACACGCACCACGCCCCAGCCCAAACGCCGAGCAGTGCGGTTGTCGTCGAGTACGCCCTGCCACGGGGTAGGCGCGGACCAGTCGTGGCTTTTTGAAGCAGACTTTAGCGGCGCCACCGGCAGGCTGAACCACAGCCCCCGCAACGGCACGCCCCGGGAAAACTCGGGCGTCAGCGGCTCCAGCACCTGCCGCCAGCGGGCAATTCCCTTGGCCTGCAAATCACGCGACAACCGCAGCAAAAAATCGTGGGCCAATGTCTCATTCATCTGCCCCAGCCCGGCACGGCGCAATGGCGTGAGCAACTCAGTCAACTGCTCCTGCAGTTCCTGCGCGCTGAAGCGCTCGGGCAGTACGCGGCCCACCGGCTGCATCGCACGGCCGGTTTGCTCCCAGGTGCTGGCGCACACTTGCCAGAGGTACAAGGGCAACTGCCAGCCTACGTGATGCGCCAAGCGCTTTAACTGGCGCACGCCGGTGGCCATCGCGGCGGCGTCGGCGGCTTGAGTGTTGTCCAAGGCCCAGATTACGCCATCCAGGGAGCGCCAGCGGCTCAGGCCGGACCAGTGTGCGGTGAAGGTTTGCTCCAGGGATTCAAGGGCGTTGCCGCCCCACAGCAGGACGGTGCCCTGGCCTTCCAGCCAGTGGCGGGTGGTGAGGTTGGGGGCGATGGCGTTGACGGTGTCGGGGTCGCCGATGAGGAGAAGGAGGCGGACTTTTTGGCGCCAGAGGGGGCCGTAGTGCTCGCGCAGGTGTCTTCTGATCGAGTGGGTGCGCTCTTTCATGGAAGCATCACCAGCCCCTTCGCGACCAAGCTGTTCAGGTTGGGGAATATCATCCGCCTGCTGCGCTTCTTGACGATACGTTGAACGCCCTAACTGGTTGCCCAATGAATGGTAGGCGCCCACAAGCGCCAGCAGAACCAGAGTCGTGGCGACTATTACCCACAGGCTGATAGATTGCTGGTCACTGCCCGCCTGAAGACCTAATACGTCCGGGTAAAGCCAAACCACCCCCGCCAGTATTACTCCAATCAGCACCAATACGCTGACCACAATCCACACCCCTACTGAACGTCGAAGCTGCATTCGAAAATCCCTATTGCGAGAGCGGTGGCGCGGGTGTCAACACCGTGCTCCAGAGCCCCGTATCAACACAGTCGCTCCCGCTGAAAATGAACTGCGGCCCAGCGCCGCGATGAATGGAC
Organism: Pseudomonas sp. L13; assembly: GCF_009935965.1. Lineage (NCBI taxonomy): Bacteria > Pseudomonadati > Pseudomonadota > Gammaproteobacteria > Pseudomonadales > Pseudomonadaceae > Pseudomonas > Pseudomonas sp. L13. Next base: position 3,041 of record NZ_QODJ01000121.1, on the reverse strand, counting down.
TGTGCCGCCAAGGCGATCGCCAGCCACGGCGATGCTTTACCTGGGTGCCCCAACGAGGCATCCAGGTTGTAAAACCCTTCGTTGGGCTTCGCTGGAAGAGGCACTTCAGCCAACACGGCGGTCAACGCAGCGTCACGCGCTGCATCAACCCCTGCTCGCCATGTTTGCTCGATTGATTGCGCAGTCAGAGGCACCCAGTCCAAGGCCTGATGCGCGGCGTAACACAGTGCATCGTTGGACGGTTCGCGCTCCTGCTCCGGGCGATGCAGGTAGGCCATGGGTGGTAATAGGGTTTGGGTCAGGCGATTGCCAAACAGTAATCCCACCGCCGCTTCAGCCGTGTTTTCAGGTTGTTGCACGGCGAACCGTAGGGCCACCACCAACAACAACGCCTGATCATTAATGCGGTAATCAAGCCACTGATCCACCGCCTCCAGACCACCGCGCTCAATAGGTGTTGTCCGTTGGCGGATACCGGATTCAATCCACGCCTGCTGCCACAGCTGCTGCCATATCTTTTCCGGCAAGGCACTCTCGACTTCCAGCAAAAGCGCTAGCGGCTGATTGTCGGGTAGCTGTTCCAGGGTTGGCGCCAAATCGGCAAGCAACTGCGCCAACACGCGTAGCAGCGTTACCTCAGGCACTTCATGCTTATCAGCGGCGATACGACTATGCCGTGACACCGTCCCTTGCCTGGACGGTTGAGCCGTTAGCGCCTTGTCCCCGCTCAATACGAGATCCAACTGCGTCGTTGATGGTGCATCAGGCGCTCGCCAAGCCGTGTTCACACTGACCCCCAACACCTGTTGAACACGGCGACCGCGCCGGAATTTTTCAATCAAATCCTCTTCACGGGCCTTATCCCACCCATCAGCAACCTGCTGCTGGCCGAGATACAGCAAGGCACGCCCAAAACCCAGCAGGCACCACCCCAGCAGCGGCCCGCCCAGAGCAAGCCCCCAAAAACGTAACGGTTGTTGACGCAACGCTTCTGTACCGAACAAAAACGTCCCCGCCACACCGAGCAGCAAAAGCAGCAGCGGAAACACCACTAGCCAGAGCCACCACCTTGGTCGTACAGGGCGTGGCGCCAGAGCAGGCACCTGATCCAATTTGACCGGCATCGCTAGCTCGCGCTCGCGTCAGGCAGTGACGAAATAAGGAGGCAACCACAGGCGCAGCGATGCCCGTGAAACGCGACGGGAAGGCCGTTGTCGCGAAACGTTGGATGCCCCTCGGCAATCACCGTGCGGCCATGGCCAGGGAGCGGACAAATCACCGGGTCGCCCTGGCGAGCCACGCCTATGCCTCTAAAGATCATGACAATGGAGCCCGATTGAACGGTGCCGCCGCCGGTTGTTTTGTCGCCGATGCGGATGATGTTTTTCATATTTTAATGACCCCTTTCGGTGGCAATGCACTAAAACTGTTTGCCTGAAAGGACCGACGGCCCTGTCTGCATGAGTGGATATTTCCTGCAGTTCGCAGGCGTACAGTAGGAGAGCGTTGCCCTCGTCGGATCGAGCCCGAATCGTCTCTTGTGCACAGGTAAAGGCCAGCTTGGCCTTGAAAATGACGTTTCATCCAAGCAGCCCCCACTCCACCGCTTCATCGCGAAGGGTGATCTTTTCGGAGAGCGGCCAAGGGCGTGGGTAAGTGCGCTCGACTTGATGTACTGGCATCGTCTCGCCCTGTTCAAAGTGGCGAATGACTTCTTTCCACCTAATCGCGAGGTCGTTTGGCCAGATGATTTTCCAGTAGCCCGTCTCCGGGCAGGTCTCACCGCTGTAGCAGATACGCACCGGGAAATTGGCTTGGCTGAAAGCCGGTGAACCGGGCATTGGTTTGCCGGTGGCTGGGTCGAGCACCATGGCTTTGGCCAGTTGGTTGATCAATGCCTCGGTGGGCTTGGGCGGTGGGACGTTGGCCAAGCGGGCTTCCAGCCATTGCAGCTTGCCGTCCCAGGCAGGGAGTTTGGCCGGTGGTAGGGGAAGGATTTCGTTGATTTCGGGGACTTTGGGGTCGGCGTAGGAGTAGTTACCTAGTACTTTGCCGATTTGCTCGTAGCGGTCTACACGCTCCAAGTCTTCCTGTTGCCCGAGGTAATGTAACTCGTTAGAAGATGACGGATTACGAAAACCTTTGCTTAAAAAAGAGGCCGAAACGCTGCTACCAGCAGCGACTCCTAATTGGAATGCCTCAAGCGCTTCACGGTATTTTTTCCCATATTTGAGATCAACACCTAATGCCGTAGCGGCTTTACCATGTGCTTGCTCAGCAGCGCAACGATACATTTGGCGAGCGACATCCGGAGCAATATTACTCGGTTCTAGCTTGTCACCCACGTAATACTGGGCCTGAGCATTGCCCAGATCAGCCGCTTTGCGGTAGTAACGCAACGACATTTCCGGGTCTTTCTTCAGCCCGGCAGATCCCTGTTGCAAGAAGATCCCGATAAAGTAATAACCCGTTGCCACACCGGCATCGATCAAGTGCTGACTCAAACGCAAGTGTTCTTCACCTCGCAACTTAAAAAAGCCACGCATGGTGCCATTCTGCAGGTTGATATTGGCCTTGTAGTGACCGTTCTCGGCAGCAATTCGATACAACCGTTCGATCTCAACATCGACAGTCTTGTCTTGCTTGAGCTGGTTGTTTTTTTGCAGCCAACGGGCGTACTGAAATAACACATCGCTTTCAGCGGATGACACCGGAATACTTTCGTGTACACAGGCAAAGGCCAACTTGGCCTTGATTTCAGTGAGCGGATTCAAGGGCATGTCCTTAGTCGGCAAAGTAAAAGCGTTGCTGGTGCCGCACACGGCCAGCAACAGACTCGATAACAAGATTTTCAGGCGCATTCAGTCAAGGTCCTTCAGGGTGGCTTCGCCGTAATAAAACTCGATGAGGGAGGCATACGGCGCCCCACTTTTTAGGTCTTTCTGACGTTTTTTTTTTTTTTTTAGAATTTCCTCCCAAGCATCAAACGCTTTACCCGGATCATCCTGCGCCCCCATCTCCTTCGTATGAAGATTCCATAA